>NZ_WWSA01000009.1:0-83343 GCF_009875615.1 Dorea sp. BIOML-A1 | reverse complement strand
TTCCTTTAACGGTGCTTCTGACTCTCTAATTGTTTCTAACGGCATTCCACATTCACAATAATCCTTATCTATTGTTTCCTTCAAGTCGTGACTGGCTGCGAATGTTAATAAATGAAATGCCCGGAAGTGTAACCCGGTGGAGGCCACTACGGTTACGCAATTGCCATTTCATTCGTAAGGCATTTATTCCGGTTCGGGTATCCACAGCCTTCCTGAATTAAATCCCAAGATACACTTGTTTCATATATTCAATCCGGGAACTCATATTTTGCATCAGGAGATCTACAAGTGTAACGGCAGCCATGGATTCTACCACAACAACTGCACGAGGAACGATAACTGGATCGTGGCGTCCGGAAATCTCAATTTCAATATTTTCACCATTAGTGTTCACTGTTTTCTGCGGCTGGGAAATAGATGGAGTAGGCTTTATGGCCGCACGTAAAAGGATCGGGCTTCCGTCACTGAGACCTCCGAGAATTCCGCCGCTGTGATTGGTCAGTTTGGATATCTGCCCGTTTTCAGCGAAGAATGAGTCGTTATTCTTACTTCCTTTAGAAGAGACGACAGAAAATCCATCGCCGATTTCGACACCTTTTACAGCACCGATGGACATGACTGCTTTTGCAAGAGCGGCATCCAGTTTGTTAAATACCGGTTCACCGATACCGGATGGCATGCCGTGAATCATACATTCGATCAGTCCACCGGAAGAATCCTGTTTTCTGATACAGGATTCGAGATATGCACTTGCCTGTTCAGCATATTTCTGATTCGGCATATAAAGCCGGTTCTCGTTAATTGCAGAGTAATCATATGCATCAGAAGGAATAGAAAAAGGTCCGATAGCTTTGGTGTAAGTGGTAAGATGAATTCCGAGTGCTTCAAGAATCCGGCAGGCAATTGCACCGCCGGCAACCCGTCCGATGGTTTCACGCCCGGAAGTACGTCCGCCACCGCGATAGTCACGCACTCCGTATTTCTGGTCGAAGGTATAATCAGCATGTCCGGGGCGGTAACAGTCTTTGATCTTGCTGTAATCATGAGAACGCTGGTCAGTGTTGCGTACGATAAGAGAAATCGGTGTTCCGGTTGTATATCCTTCAAAGACACCCGAAAGAATCTCTACGCTATCGGATTCCTTTCTTGCTGTGGTGAATTTGCTTTGTCCGGGTTTCCTGCGGTCAAGGAATGTCTGTATATAATCACTGGTAAGGGGAATGCCTGCCGGGCATCCATCGACAACAACACCGAGTGCCGGACCATGGGATTCCCCCCATGTTGTAATAGTAAATAAAGTTCCAAAAGTTGATCCTGCCATATCATAGTCTCCTTAATTATGTATTAGTCATCGTGAATATAATAATCTATAAAGCATTATATATAAAAAGAAACGAAGCCGCAATCATAAAATGTGTATAAAATATCCTGTAAAAAAATAAGAATTAGACTGTACTTTTTGATATATGCATATTATAATTAGAAAGCATGAATCTTATAGAAGTAGAATATTCATATAGAGGAGTTAAGATTAATGAGCAGAAAAGATATGCAGTCAGATGAGATTGAAGAAATAATGAAAGAAATGCTGAACGATGATGAGTATGCAGATGAGGGATTTGAGGATATTGATAGAGAAGATAACCGGCATGAATCGAAGAAAGCAATGAAAAAAGAGAAAAAAGCAGAAAGAAAATCAAGAAGAAAAAAGCGGAAAATGAGCAATAAAGTAGCGATTGCCCTTTCGCTGATTGTGGCAGTTATAGCAATCGGATATGTGGCAACAGCGGTATTTTACAGCACACATTTTTTCGCAAATACAGAAATTAACGGAGTGGACTGCTCAAATAAAAGTATAAAGCAGGTGGAAGCTTATCTGGAGAAGCAGGTTTCTGATTATAATCTTACTTTGAAGGAAACAGAAGGAAAAACGGAAGAAATCAGCGGGCAGGATATTTCTTTGAAATATGTGGAAGGAAAGCAGGTTGAGAAACTTGTGAAGAGCCAGAACCCGTTTCTGTGGCCGGAAGCTTTTTGGAAATCCAGAAAGATGGAAGCAAAAATAGGTGTTGAATACGATGAAAGTGCATTGAAAGCACTGATTGCAAATCTGGATTGTATGAAGGAAGAAAATCAGACGGAACCGGTTAATGCACATCCGGAATTTCAGAATGATAAATTTGTAGTCATACCGGAAACTGACGGGACAAAGATTGATACAGATACATTCAGGGAAAAAGTAATCACTGCTGTAGATGGATTGAATGCGGAGCTGGATCTTTCGAAAGAAGGCTGCTATTTAAAACCATCATATACTGCTGAATCAAAAAAAGTGACAGAGGCCTGTGATGCAATGAATAAATATCTCGGAGCCATGGTTACTTATGATTTTAAACCAAACACGGAAGTGGTGGACTCGTCAATGATATCTCAGTGGGTAAAAGTAGATGATGATATGAATGTTACGTTTGATAATAACGCTGTCAAAGAATACATTCAGTCACTTGCGGCAAAATACGATACAAAAGGAAAAGAAAGAACATTTACATCCGCAAGTGGTAACACTGTCACTGTTTCTGGTGGAAACTACGGTTGGAAGATTGACCAGAATGCAGAATATAATGCGTTGATCGCGAATATTCAGAATGCAGAAACAGTAACAAGAGAACCGAATTATTCAAGCCGCGCTGCAAGTCATGAGGGCAATGATGTGGGAAATACTTATGCAGAAGTAAATCTGACAACACAACATATGTATTATGTAAAAGACGGCCAGATTGCACTGGAAACAGATGTAGTAACAGGTAATCCCAATAAAGGAAACGATACTCCGACAGGAGTATATTCACTGGCATACAAAGCCAAGGATCAGACTCTTAGGGGAACGAAAAAAGCCGATGGAACATATGAATATGAAACGCCGGTAAAATACTGGATGCCATTTAATGGAGGCGTGGGATTCCACGATGCATCATGGCAGCCGACTTTTGGTGGAAGCAGATATCTGACAAATGGTTCGCACGGATGTGTAAATATGCCACCGGAGATGGCAGGAAAGCTGTTTGATCTGATTTCGGCAGGCACACCGGTAGTAGTACATAATTAGAGAAAAGGAAATAGAACATGTATGAATTAATAAAAAAAGATGGTCTTGCAAAAAGGGGAAGACTACACACAGTACACGGGGTCATTGAGACACCTGTATTTATGAATGTGGGTACTGCAGCGGCGATCAAAGGTGCTGTTGCAACCTCAGATCTTCAGGAGATAAAGACTCAGGTGGAATTGTCTAATACATATCATTTACATGTGCGTCCCGGAGATGAAGTAGTAAAGAAACTGGGTGGACTTCACAAGTTTATGAACTGGGACAAACCGATTCTTACCGACTCAGGTGGATTTCAGGTGTTTTCACTTGCCGGGCTTCGCAGAATTAAAGAAGAAGGCGTATATTTTAATTCGCATATTGATGGAAGAAAAATCTTCATGGGACCGGAAGAGAGTATGCAGATACAGTCAAACCTTGCATCTACGATCGCTATGGCATTTGATGAATGTCCATCCAGCGTTGCAGACAGGGATTATATGGAAAAGTCCGTAGCGCGTACGACAAGATGGCTGGTACGCTGCAAGAAAGAAATGGAACGTTTGAATGCACTTCCGGATACGATCAATAAGCATCAGATGCTTTTTGGTATTAATCAGGGCGGTGTGTATGAAGATATCCGTATCAAACATGCAGATGAAATCTCAAAACTGGATCTGGATGGTTATGCAGTCGGCGGGCTGGCGGTTGGTGAATCGCATGAAGAGATGTATCGCATTCTGGATGCGGTTGTTCCACATCTTCCGGATAATAAACCAACTTATCTGATGGGAGTCGGAACTCCGGCAAACATTCTGGAAGCAGTCGACAGGGGAGTGGATTTCTTTGATTGTGTATATCCAAGCAGAAACGGAAGACACGGACACGTGTACACAAACCATGGGAAACTTAATCTGTTTAACGCCAGATTTGAGCTGGATGCCAGACCGATTGAAGAGGGATGTCAGTGTCCGGCATGCCGTAATTATTCGAGAGCATATATCAGGCATCTGCTAAAAGCAAAAGAGATGCTTGGTATGCGTCTGTGTGTCCTTCATAACCTTTATTTCTATAATACAATGATGGAAGAAATCAGAGATGCAATTGATCATGACTGTTACAAAGAGTATAAAACCCAAAAAATCGCTGCTGTAACAGGAAAGAATGAATAAAATAATGAAAAAAGCATAAAAAACCTTGCTGAATGCGAGGTTTTTGTGTATGATAGCAATAGTGTTTAAAGATAAGTAGGAGGAAAAGAGATGTTTTCATTAGCAGCACAGAGCTCCAGTGGTACAAGCTGGGTTATTTTAATTGTTGTATATGCAGTTATTTTCGGAGGATTCTACATGATTTTTATGAGACCTCAGAAAAAAGAGCAGAAAAGAGTTCAGGCTATGATCAACGAGATGGAAGTTGGCGATACAGTACTGACAACGAGTGGATTTTACGGTGTGCTTATTGACATCAGTGATGAAGATGTGATCGTAGAATTCGGAAGCAATAAGAACTGCCGTATTCCAATGCAGAAAGCAGCAATCGCACAGGTTGAAAAGGCTTCTGCAGAATAAAAGATGAACGTAGAGAATCTGTTGTGTGCAGGTTCTCTTTTTCCTTTTTGTACACGGAAATGTCAGAAAACAAAATAGTACATATATGTGAAATTGTGTTGGAATAAATACAAAATAACAGTGTATTGTTCATATAAATATACACAAATTGCATAAAATTGCATACAAGCGTGATATTGAAAACGATTATCAGAATAAGGCTTGATATTTTCTTCACGAAATGTTATACTGACGGCGCATAAGAAAATGAAAGATAGGAAAGGGGAACAAAGAAATGGCACATTTTGAGCAGTGGGCTGGTTTTAAAGGAAAAGAATGGGTAAATTCTGTAGATGTTCGCAGCTTTATCCAGGAGAACTACACACCTTATGAAGGAGACGAATCTTTCCTGGAAGGACCAACAGAAGCAACAGATATTCTGTGGGGTAAACTTCAGGAACTTCAGAAAGAGGAGCGTGCAAAAGGCGGCGTTCTTGATATGGAGACAGAAGTAGTATCCGGACTTACAGCATATGGACCTGGATACATTAGCGAAGAGACAAAAGATCTTGAGAAGGTCGTTGGTCTTCAGACAGACAAACCTCTGAAGAGAGCTTTTATGCCATATGGTGGAATTAAGATGGCTGAGCAGGCTTGTACAACTTATGGTTATCAGCCGAGCGAAAAGCTTCACGAGATTTTTACAAAATATCATAAAACACACAACCAGGGAGTATTCGATATCTATACACCTGAAATGAAGAAAGCAAGACATAATAAGATCATCACAGGTCTTCCGGATACATATGGAAGAGGACGTATCGTTGGTGATTACCGTCGAGTAGCTCTTTATGGTATCGACTTCCTGATCGAAAGAAAACAGTATGACTTTGAGCGTTATGCAAGACACGGAATGAAAGGAACAGATTTCCGTCTCCGCGAAGAGCTTGCTGATCAGATCAAAGCTCTGAAAGAAATGAAAGAAATGGCAGCTGCTTACGGTTATGACATTTCACAGCCGGCGAAAGATGCTCATGAAGCAGTACAGTGGCTGTACTTCGGATATCTTGCAGCAATCAAGACTCAGAACGGAGCTGCAATGAGTGTTGGACGTATCTCTACATTCCTTGATATCTATATTGAAAGAGACTTAAAAGCCGGAAAGATTACAGAAAAAGAAGCTCAGGAATTAATTGACCACATGGTTATGAAATTCCGTATGGTTAAGTTCGCAAGAATTCCATCTTACAACGAACTGTTCTCAGGAGACCCGACATGGGCAACACTGGAAGTTGGTGGACTTGGACAGGACGGACGTTCTATGGTAACAAAGAATGATTACCGTTTCCTTCACACACTGAAGAACATGGGACCTTCTCCAGAACCAAACCTTACTGTACTTTACTCTTCAAGACTGCCTGAAAACTTCAAGAAGTTTGCAGCCCTGATCTCAGTAGAGACAAGCTCAATCCAGTATGAAAATGATGATGTTATGCGTCCGGTATGGGGCGATGACTACTCAATCTGCTGCTGCGTATCTGCTACAGAGACAGGTAAAGAGATGCAGTTCTTCGGAGCTCGTGCGAACCTTGCTAAGTGTCTGTTATACGCCATCAACGGTGGTATTGATGAAAAGAATAAAATTCAGGTTGCACCTGCTTACAGACCAATCACATCTGAATATCTTGACTTCGATGAAGTAATGGAAAAATATGATGCCATGATGGAATGGCTGAGCAAACTGTATGTAGATACACTGAATATGATTCACTACATGCATGACAAGTATTACTATGAAGCAGCTCAGATGGCATTGATTGATACAGACGTTAAACGTTCATTTGCAACAGGTATCGCTGGATTCTCTCATGTGGTAGATTCACTTTGCGCTATCAAATACGCAAAAGTAAAAGCTATCCGTGACGAAGATGGAATCACAACAGATTTCGAGATCGAAGGAGATTTCCCAAGATACGGTAACGACGATGATCGTGCAGACGACATGGCTGTATGGCTTCTGAAGACATTCATGCACAAACTGAATAAGTGCCATACATACAGAAATTCTGTACCTACAACATCAATCCTTACAATTACTTCCAATGTAGTATACGGTAAGGCTACAGGATCTCTTCCGGACGGAAGAAAAGGAGGAGAGCCACTTTCACCAGGTGCTAACCCATCTTACGGTGCAGAAAAGAACGGACTTCTTGCATCCCTTAACTCTGTTGCTAAGCTTCCATACGAGCTGGCACTGGATGGTATTTCTAATACTCAGACAATCAGCCCAAGTGCACTTGGACATACAGATGATGAGCGTAAAGAAAATCTTGCACGTGTAATGGACGGATACTTCGATCAGGGAGCACATCACCTGAATGTTAACGTATTTGGTACAGATAAACTTATTGATGCTATGGAGCATCCGGAAAAACCAGAATACGCTAACTTCACAATCCGTGTATCTGGATACGCAGTTAAGTTCATCGACCTGACCCGCGAACAGCAGTTAGACGTTATCGCAAGAACTTGCCACGATCATATGTAAAAGCTATGAGCCATGCATCAGATGAGACAGATGTTATAATCAAGCTTGCTTGAATTATGATATCTGGATCAGATGATATACGGCGACAGCCGTCAGCGAGATGAAGCAAAGCGGAATCGAGCTGCGCATGGCGGAGTACATGGCGAATTACATGTAATAAATAAGAAAAGGAGCAAAGCTATGACCAAAGGATATATTCATTCTCTGGAAAGTTTCGGCTCCGTTGACGGTCCAGGTGTCCGCTATCTGATCTTTACAACCGGTTGTGCTATGCGCTGCCAGTTCTGTCATAACCCGGACACATGGAACATGAATTCAGGGACTCTCTACACAGCAGATGAACTGATTGATAAAGCCTGGAAATACCGCACTTACTGGGGAAGTAAGGGCGGTATTACCGTCAGTGGGGGCGAACCGCTTCTGCAGATCGATTTTCTGCTGGAGTTGTTCCAGAAAGCAAAAGAAAGAGGAATCAACACAACACTGGATACCTGTGGAAATCCATTCACAAGAGAAGAGCCATTCTTCAGTAAATTCCAGGAACTTATGAAGGTGACAGATCTTGTAATGCTGGATATCAAGCATATTGATGATGAGCAGCATAAGATCCTTACCGGTCAGACGAATAAGAATATTCTTGATATGGCAGAATATCTTTCAGAGACCGGAAAACCAGTCTGGATCCGTCATGTACTGGTCCCGGAAAGAAGTGATAAAGACGAATATCTGCACAGACTTCATGATTTTATTGAGACGTTAGATAATGTGGAGAAAGTAGAAGTCCTTCCGTATCATACACTTGGTGTATATAAATGGAAAGAACTGGGGATTCCGTATCAGTTGGAGGGCATTGATCCACCATCGCAAGAACGGGTGGAAAATGCGAACCGGATTCTTGAAACAGCAAAATATCATGCATAAAAAATGTGGAACACATGGAAATAATGTGTTCCGCATTTTTTTATAGCAATCAATCATCAAAGTGTACAAGAAATATTATAAAAAGCGTTTTTTAAGTAGGTAAAATGTAGCAATTTGTCAATTTAGCCAATTAAAGTCTTGAAACATGTATAAAAATACGATAATATTATTTTTATAGATTTTTACCGAAGGAAGGAAGAAGAACGATGAATCTTAAAATTGGTGTGATTAAGGGAGACGGAATTGGTCCGGAGATCGTAACGGAGGCAATGAAAGTTCTGGATAAAGTTGCAGGAGTATATGGACACACTTGTGATTATACACAGTTACTCATGGGGGGAGCATCCATTGATGTTCACGGAGTGCCTCTTACAGATGAGACAATCGCAGAGGCAAAAGCATGTGATGCAGTTCTGATGGGTTCCATCGGAGGAGATGCAAAGACATCTCCGTGGTATAAGTTAGAGCCGTCTAAAAGACCGGAAGCAGGACTTTTGAAGATCAGAAAAGCCCTGAATCTTTTTGCAAACTTAAGACCTGCAGTACTTTATGAGGAATTAAAAGGTGCATGTCCGTTGAAAGAAGAGATTACAGAAGGTGGGTTCGACATGATGATCATGAGAGAACTGACTGGTGGTCTTTACTTTGGAGAGAGAAAGACAGAAGAGATTGACGGAGTGATGACAGCAAAAGATTCTCTTACATATAATGAAGAGGAGATTCGAAGAATCGCAAAACGGGGATTTGATATTGCAATGAAGCGACGCAAAAAAGTAACTAGCGTAGATAAGGCAAATGTTCTGGATTCTTCAAGATTATGGAGAAAAGTGGTAGAAGAAGTTGCACAAGATTATCCAGAGGTGGCAGTGGAAAATATGCTGGTAGACAACTGTGCAATGCAGCTTGTAAAAGACCCAAAACAGTTTGATGTCATTCTTACAGAGAATATGTTTGGAGATATTCTTTCCGATGAAGCAAGTATGGTGACCGGATCTATCGGAATGCTTGCAAGTGCCAGCTTAAATGAGACAAAATTCGGTTTATATGAGCCGAGCGGCGGATCGGCACCGGATATAGCAGGAAAAGGAATTGCTAATCCAATCGCAACTATCCTTTCTGCAGCAATGATGCTGCGTTTCAGCTTTGATCTTGATAAAGAAGCAGATGCGATCGAAGCAGCTGTTGCAAAGGTGTTAAAAGACGGATATCGTACGATTGATATTATGTCAGAAGGAAAGACGCAGATTGGAACAGAAGAGATGGGCGATCTGATTTCAGAAAACATTCGTTAATTGTAGAATTATATATAGATAAGAAGTATTTGACAGAAAGAAAACAGGAGGATAAAAATGAGAAGTGATACAGTAACAAAAGGAAAACAGCAGGCACCTCACCGTTCATTGTTCAATGCACTTGGACTGACAGAAGAAGAGATGAACAGACCACTGGTAGGCATCGTATGTTCTTATAATGAAATCGTGCCGGGGCATATGAACCTGGATAAAATTGCGAATGCAGTAAAACAGGGAGTTGCCATGGCAGGTGGTACACCGATCATGTTTCCTGCAATTGCAGTTTGTGACGGAATAGCAATGGGACATATCGGAATGAAGTATTCTCTGGTAACCAGAGACCTGATCGCAGATTCTACAGAAGCAATGGCGATGGCACATCAGTTTGATGCGTTAGTTATGATCCCGAACTGTGATAAGAATGTACCGGGACTTCTGATGGCTGCAGCAAGAATTAATGTACCGACTGTATTTGTCAGTGGCGGACCGATGCTTGCAGGACATGTAAAAGGACAGAAGAGAAGTCTTTCCAGTATGTTTGAGGCGGTAGGAGCGAATGCGGCCGGAACAATGTCAGATGCAGACCTGTGTGAATTCGAGAATAAAGTATGTCCTACATGCGGATCATGTTCGGGTATGTACACAGCAAACAGCATGAACTGTCTGACAGAGGTACTTGGTATGGGACTTCGCGGAAACGGAACAATCCCGGCAGTATATTCAGAAAGAATCCGTCTTGCAAAACATGCAGGTATGAAAGTCATGGAACTTCTTGAGAAGAATATCCGCCCAAGAGATATTATGACAAAAGAAGCAATTCTGAATGCACTTACTGTTGATATGGCACTTGGATGCTCTACAAACAGTATGCTTCATCTTCCGGCAATCGCACATGAAGTGGGAATGGACTTTGAGATTGATTTCGCAAATGGAATCAGTGAAAAGACACCAAATCTCTGTCACCTTGCACCGGCAGGTCCTACTTATATGGAAGACCTGAATGAAGCAGGTGGTGTCTATGCAGTTATGGCAGAACTGAATAAGAAGGGACTCCTTCATACAGAATGTATGACAGTTACAGGAAAGACAGTAGGAGAGAATATTGAAGGAGTAGTGAACAAAGATCCAGAGGTTATCCGCCCGATTGACAATCCATATACACCAACAGGTGGGCTTGCAGTGTTAAAAGGTAATCTTGCACCGGATGGAAGTGTTGTAAAGCGTTCGGCAGTCGTAGATGAGATGCTGGTACACGAAGGACCTGCAAGAGTATTTGACTGTGAGGAAGATGCAATTGCAGCAATCAAAGGTGGTAAAATTGTAGCCGGTGATGTTGTTGTTATCCGTTACGAGGGACCAAAGGGAGGTCCGGGAATGCGCGAGATGTTAAATCCTACATCTGCAATCGCAGGTATGGGGCTTGGATCGAGTGTGGCGTTGATCACAGACGGACGTTTCAGTGGAGCATCAAGAGGAGCATCTATCGGGCATGTATCTCCGGAAGCTGCTGTCGGCGGACCAATCGCACTGGTAGAGGAGGGAGATCTGATCCAGATAGATATCCCGAATCTTTCTATTCATCTGGATGTATCGGATGAAGAACTGGCTAAGAGAAAGGAAAACTGGACTCCAAGAGAGCCAAAGGTTACAACCGGATATCTTGCAAGATATGCGGCAATGGTTACTTCCGGAAACAGAGGCGCAATCCTTGAAGTTCCAAAAGCAAAATAAAAATTATGACAGGGGAATGAATGGTATGCAGTTAACAGGATCACAAATTGTAATCGAATGTTTGAAAGAGCAGGGAGTAGATACCGTATTCGGTTATCCGGGCGGAGCGATTTTGAACGTATACGATGAATTGTATAAGCATAAAGATGAGATTACACATATCCTCACATCGCACGAACAGGGTGCTGCTCATGCGGCGGACGGATATGCAAGAGCAACAGGAAAAGTCGGTGTATGTCTTGCAACCAGCGGACCAGGTGCAACGAACCTTGTAACTGGGATTGCAACCGCATACATGGATTCCATTCCGGTGGTTGCAATTACTTGCAATGTGGGAGTAGCACTTCTGGGAAAAGACAGTTTCCAGGAGATTGATATAGCAGGTGTTACGATGCCGATCACAAAGCATAATTATATTGTAAAGGATGTCAATAACCTGGCGGATACAATCCGCAAGGCATTTGTGATCGCTAAAGAAGGAAGGCCAGGTCCGGTTCTGATCGATATTCCAAAGGATGTAACAGCTAATAAAGCAGAATTTATATCACGGAAACCAGAGATTGTAAAACCGTCCGAAGATATCTGCGAAGAAGATCTGGAAAGTGCAGTTCGCATGATCAGGGAGTCGGAAAGACCATATATATTTGTTGGCGGCGGGGCAATATTATCAGGAGCCAGCAAGGAATTATATGAATTTGTAAAGAAGGTAGACGCACCGGTTACCGATTCCCTGATGGGAAAAGGTGCATTCCCGGGAACGGATCCGCTGTATACCGGAATGCTTGGAATGCATGGCACCAAAACATCCAATTACGGAGTCAGTGAATGTGATCTTCTGATTGTAACAGGAGCAAGATTCAGTGACCGTGTGACAGGAAATGCTAAGAAATTTGCCAAGGATGCAAAAATCCTGCAGTTTGACGTAGATGCAGCGGAGATGAATAAAAATATCCTGATTACAGAAGGGGTAGTCGGTGATCTGAAAGTCGTTCTTCAGAAGATGAATGAACGCCTGGAACAGCAGAATCATAAGGAATGGATAGAGAAGATCATTTCTTATAAAGAAAAGTATCCAATGACATATCATCCGGATGTACTCAGTGGTCCGTTCATAGTGGAAGAAATTTACCGTCAGACAAATGGCGAAGCAATCATTTCTACGGAAGTCGGACAGCATCAGATGTGGGCGGCGCAATATTATAAATATACAGAACCAAGAACATTTCTTACATCAGGAGGGCTTGGAACGATGGGATATGGTCTTGGTGCTTCACTTGGAGCGAAGGTCGGAAGACCGGAAAAGACGGTAGTCAATATTGCAGGAGACGGATGTTTCCGTATGAATATGAATGAGATTGCTACCGCAACACGCCATAATATCCCGGTAATTCAGGTAGTGATCAATAACCATGTACTTGGTATGGTGCGTCAGTGGCAGAATCTGTTTTACGAACAGCGCTACTCGGCTACTGTACTCAATGATGCTGTAGATTTTGTAAAACTTGCAGAAGCTATGGGAGCAGAAGGAGTACGTGCATCGACCAGGGAAGAATTCAAAGAAGCATTTGCAAAGGCATTAAAGAGCGGTCACCCGGTAGTGATTGATTGTCAGATTGACAGTGATGACAAAGTATGGCCGATGGTTGCCCCTGGTGCTCCAATCAGTGAAGCTTTTGATGAGAAAGACCTGAAAACAAAAAATGCAGAATAAAAGAAGCAAAAAGTAAAGAAAAGTGGAGGAACAACAATGAGCAGAGTGTACAATTTTTCAGCAGGTCCGGCCGTATTGCCGGAAGAAGTATTAAAAGAAGCAGCAGCAGAGATGTTAGATTATAAAGGCTGTGGAATGTCGGTTATGGAAATGAGTCACCGTTCATCGGTGTTCCAGGAGATTATTGAGACAGCAGAAGCTGATATCCGTGATCTGATGCAGATTCCGGATAATTATAAGGTATTATTCCTGCAGGGCGGCGCATCTCAGCAATTTGCCATGATTCCTATGAATCTGATGAAAAATAAAGTGGCTGACTATATCGTAACCGGACAATGGGCGAAAAAGGCAGCCAAAGAAGCAGAAAAATACGGAGAGGTTCATGTAGTCGCATCTTCCGAAGATAAGACATTTTCTTATATTCCGGACTGCTCTGATCTTGAAATCTCTGAAGATGCAGATTATGTATACATCTGCGAGAATAATACGATTTATGGTACAAAGTTCAAAGAACTTCCGGATACAAAAGGGAAGACACTGGTGGCAGATGTGTCATCCTGCTTTCTGTCTGAACCGGTAGATGTGTCAAAATATGGCGTGATCTACGGAGGAGTTCAGAAAAATGTAGGACCTGCGGGTGTGGTGATCGCAATTATACGTGAAGATCTGATTACAGATGATGTATTAGATGGTACACCGACCATGCTGAAATATAAGACACATGCAGATGCCGGGTCTTTATACAATACACCGCCGGCATATGGAATCTATATCTGCGGGAAAGTATTCAAATGGCTGAAAAAGCAGGGTGGTCTGGAAGCAATCAAAGAGCGTAATGAAAAGAAGGCAAAGATTCTCTATGATTACCTGGATGAAAGTAAATTATTCAAAGGTACAGTTGTTCCAAAAGACCGTTCACTTATGAATGTTCCATTTATAACAGGTAATAAAGAGCTGGATGCAAAATTTGTAAAAGAAGCGAAAGAAGCCGGATTTGAAAATTTGAAAGGACACAGAAGTGTCGGAGGTATGCGTGCAAGTATCTACAATGCGATGCCGGTTGAAGGAGTGGAAAAACTCGTGGAATTTATGAAAGCATTTGAAAAGGAGAATCTGTAATCATGTATAAGTATCATAATCTGAATCCAATTTCACAGGTAGGACTGGATGAATTTACAAAAGACTATGCACCTGTAAGCACACCGGAGACAGCTGATGCGATCCTGGTAAGAAGTGCGGCAATGCACGAAATGGAATTTGCAGCAGATCTGAAAGCAATCGCAAGAGCCGGTGCAGGTGTGAATAATATCCCGCTTGAGAAATGTGCGGAACAGGGAATTGTTGTATTTAATACACCGGGAGCTAATGCAAATGGAGTAAAAGAACTGGTGATCGCCGGTATGCTGCTGGCATCCAGAGATATCATTGGAGGCATCAACTGGGTGCAGGAGAATGAAGAGGATGGAAACATAGCCAAAGATGCCGAAAAGGCGAAAAAAGCATTTGCGGGACAGGAATTGCAAGGAAAGAAACTTGGAGTTATCGGTCTTGGAGCAATCGGTGTGCTTGTGGCAAATGCTGCAACACATCTTGGCATGGATGTATACGGATACGATCCATATGTATCGGTGGATTCTGCATGGAGACTTTCCAGAAGTATTCATCATACAACAAATGTAGATGAAATCTATGAAAACTGTGATTACATTACCGTTCACGTGCCGGCACTTGACAGCACAAAGGGAATGATCGGAAAAGATGCCCTGAGCCTTATGAAGGAAGGTGTGATCGTTCTGAACTTTGCAAGAGATGTGCTGGTGGATTCTGAAGCAATGGTAGATGCACTTGTTGCCGGTAAAGTAAAGCATTATGTTACAGATTTCCCGACACCTGAGATTGCAGGTGTAAAGGGAGCGATTGTAATTCCTCATCTCGGAGCATCTACGGAAGAATCTGAAGATAACTGTGCAAAGATGGCAGTGAAAGAAGTGATGGATTATCTGGAAAACGGTAATATCAGACATTCGGTGAACTATCCGGATTGTGATATGGGGCTGAGAGGAGATAAGACACGTATTCTTGTATTACATCACAATGTACCGAATATGATCGGTCAGATTTCCGCTGTCCTTGCAAAAGATAATATGAATATTGCAGACCTTACGAATAAGAGCAAGGGGAAATATGCGTATACAATGATCGATGTAGATTCCGATGTGCCGGAAGGTGTTGTGGAAGAACTGAAACAGATCGGTGAAGTGTTACGTGTACGTGTTATATGTTAAATAAAACTTAATAAATTTGTAAGAATCCCTTAATTGCGAAATATGTCGAATTAGAGTATCCTATTAATGAAAGAGATGCAGTAAAGATATCTTCATATCTGATAAACAGAACTTATGAAATCCGGGGGATACAGGGAATGGACAATACAGGGATTCGATCAAGACGTAAGAAATATAGGAGAAGAGTAAGAAACATTCGTGTGGGTCTTACTCTTTTTGTCATATGCCTGATCGCAGTGGCAATACCGGTCATACGTGAAATGCTAAGAAAACCGGCACAGATTACGATACAGGTTGCTGATATTGAGGTTACGCAGGGAACAGCACTTCCGTCGTATACGGCAGATGTAAAGATACAGGACAAAGATAAGAACAAGCTTACAAAGACATATACTGCTGAGGACTTTGCAAAAGATCTGCAAAAAGGAAAAGATATTACCATTTCCAGTAAAGCTGATTCGAATATAGAAGGAACTTATGTAATTACAGCAAAACTGTCAGAGAAGATTAAAAAAGAACTGAATGGAGCATGGAAGAAAAAGGCGCAGGTAACAATCCGGAACGGAACCTGTACCGTGAAGAATCCAATCGGTGTATGGAATGGTAATAAATTTAAAAAATACGATGGAACTTATGTAACATCAGATTTCGTGGTGTCGAAGGGAAATACATATTATTTTGATGCAGATGGAAATAAAGTGACCGGCTGGCAGACCATTGAGAATGCGTTATATTGTTTTGATGAAAAAGGAATCATGCAGAAGTCCGGATGGATTACAACGGATGACGGAAGAGCATATCTGAGTGATGACGGAAAGGCACTGAGCGGCTGGCAGACCATTGACGGAAAAGAGTATTATTTTGATTCAAAAGGAATTGCGGCAACAGGAGAGTTGAAGCTCGGACTTGAGAAATGTAAATTCAGCGAGTCGGGAGAATTGCTCTCGAAAGAAAAAACAGAGATAGATCCGGGAAAACCGATGGTGGCACTTACATTTGATGATGGACCCGGACCAAGAACATCAGAGATTCTGGATCAGTTGAAAAAATATAATGCACATGCTACATTTTTTATGCTCGGAAAAAATGTAAAATCCTATCCGGATGCCATAAAGCAGATGTTGAAAGATGAAAATGAACTTGGAAACCATTCCTATGATCACCAGCAACTGACAAAGATTGATGCAGAAGCAATAGCCAAAGAGGTCAATGATACGAATGAAAATATCAAGAATATCTGTGGAAGTCCGGCTACTGTATTAAGGCCTCCGTATGGTGCAATTAATGATACAGTGAAATCAAGCGTAGGTATGCCGATGATCCTCTGGAATGTGGATACACTGGACTGGAAGACGAGAAATACACAGAGCACAATTGACGAGGTTATGCGTAATTTGAAAGACGGAGATATCATACTGATGCATGATATTCACACACAGACAGTAGATGCGGCGCTTCAGCTGATTCCAAAACTGGAAGAAGAGGGCTATCAGCTCGTAACCGTTTCGGAAATGGCAGCGGCAAAAAACAAGACGTTGGAAAACGGAACTGCTTACAGTGATTTTATAAGTACAAGTAAAAAATAATTAGATATATCTATTATAAAACAGGATCAACCGGTAAAAGTTGATCCTGTTTTTAGGTTCGTTTATAACGAAGTATTATGTTTTGCTAACAGACGGTGAATCTTTTCTGTAGGATCCATAACCTTTCCGATGCTGATATCATGGTTCATAGAATCGATGATCAGTGCGATAAACTTACTCATATCTGCGATCAGGAAATAAGGTTTTTCCTTTGCTTCGGCAGGAAGATAAGTGAGATTAGTAGTGATCACGCGGTCGATGTAACCTTTTTCATAATAATCATCAAATTTTTCAAAACCATCGGTAAAGAGTCCGAATGTGGTGCAGACAAATACCCGATTTGCTCCGCGGGCTTTAATCTGTTTTGCAACATCCAGCATACTTTCACCGGAAGAAATCATGTCGTCAATGATGATCGCATCTTTTCCATCCAGATGTTCACCTAAGAATTCATGTGCAACAATCGGATTCTTTCCGTTTACAATAGTTGAATAGTCACGGCGTTTGTAGAACATACCCATATTAACACCCATAACGTTAGAAAAGTATACAGCACGCTGCATAGCTCCCTCATCCGGGCTGATGATCATCAGATGTTCCTTGTCAACTTTAAGATCCGGCTCCGCTTTTAATAATGCTTTCATAAATTGATACGGTGGGTTAAAGCTGTCAAATCCGTGGAGAGGAATAGAATTCTGTACACGTGGATCGTGGGCATCAAATGTAAATATATTAGACACACCCATATCGATCAGTTCCTGAAGTGCAAGGGCACTGTCTAAAGATTCACGTTTGGTACGTTTGTGCTGACGGCTTTCATAGAGGAAAGGCATTAACACATTGACACGGTGCGCTTTTCCATTGGCGGCAGCAATGATTCTCTTTAAGTCCTGAAAATGATCATCCGGTGACATATGATTCAGATGGCCGTTTACAGAATAAGTAAGGCTGTGGTTACAGACATCTACCATAAGGAACAGATCTGTTCCGCGGATAGATTCTGTAAGAAGTCCTTTTGCTTCGCCACTTCCAAAACGTGGACACGGACAATCAATCAGATAATTGTCACGCAGGTAATTATAATATAATGGTGAATCTGTGTTCTTGTCCATTGTGCTTTTCCTGAATTGTACAATGTAATCATTTACTTTTTCACCAAGTTCGCGGCATGATTCCAAAGCACCGATTTTTAATGGCGCAACAGGAAGTCCGCTTTCCATTAATTTGATATTTGGCATAATAAAAACTCCTGTGTATTTTATATATTAAGTTACTCCTAATTATTTATATCACTTTTTCTATAAAAAGGTCAACTACTGATTGGACTATTTGACAAAGGTAATGTATAATAGTATCGTTAAGAGACAAATATAGAATGAAATATAGAGGAGAGTTAAGATGAGTAAACCAGTAGTTGCTATTGTGGGAAGACCGAATGTAGGGAAGTCAACCCTTTTTAATGTACTGGCGGGAGAGATGATTTCAATCGTCAAAGATACGCCCGGAGTAACAAGAGACCGTATCTATGCAGATGTCACATGGCTGGACAAAGAATTTACTATGATCGATACCGGTGGTATTGAGCCGGAGAGCAAAGATATCATTCTTGCACAGATGAGAGAACAGGCACAGATTGCTATTGATACTGCAGATGTGATCATTTTCATTACGGATGTCAGACAGGGACTTGTAGATGCCGATTCAAAAGTTGCGGATATGCTCCGCAGATCAGGCAAACCAGTCGTTCTGGCGGTGAATAAAGTAGACAGTTTTGAGAAGTTTATGCCGGATGTATACGAATTCTATAATCTGGGGATTGGTGATCCTGTGCCGGTATCTGCAGCTTCCAGACTTGGTATCGGTGACATGTTAGATGCTGTGATCGCACATTTCCCGGAACATGAAGCTGAAGAGAAAGAGGACGAGCGTCCGAGAGTGGCGATTGTAGGAAAACCAAATGTAGGAAAATCTTCAATCATCAACAAACTGACCGGAAAGCAGCGTGTGATCGTATCAGATATAGCAGGAACAACTAGAGATGCTATTGATACCAATGTGAAATATAATGGAAAAGATTATGTGTTTATTGATACTGCAGGGCTGAGACGAAAGAGCAAGATAAAAGAAGAACTGGAGCGCTACAGTATCATCCGTACGGTAACTGCAGTGGAACGGGCAGATGTCGTTCTGGTAGTAATCGATGCGACGGAAGGTGTAACGGAACAGGATGCGAAGATTGCCGGTATCGCACATGAAAGAGGGAAAGGTATCATTATTGTTGTAAATAAATGGGATGCCATTGAAAAGAATGACAAGACTATGAAAGAGTACGAGAATAATGTACGCCGTGTGCTTTCTTTTATGCCGTATGCAGAGATCATGTATGTATCGGCAGAGACGGGACAGCGCCTGAACAAGCTATATGATATGATCGATATGGTCATTGAGAACCAGACACTGCGTGTCGCAACAGGTGTTCTGAATGAGATCATGACAGAAGCTGTTGCAATGCAGCAGCCACCTTCAGACAAAGGAAAGAGACTCAAACTGTATTACATTACACAGGTAGCGGTAAAACCGCCATCATTTGTGATTTTTGTAAATAATAAAGAACTGATGCATTTTTCTTATACCAGATATCTGGAGAATAAGATCCGGGAGGCATTTGGATTCCGTGGTACAGCTTTGAAATTCTTTATCAGGGAAAGAAAGGAAAAGGATCAGTAATCATGGAACGGTTGATATGTGTACTTGTCGGATATGTGTTTGGTCTGATACAGACCGGATACATATATGGAAAAAAGAATGGCGTTGACCTTAGAAAAAAGGGGAGCGGGAATGCAGGAACAACGAATGCACTTCGTACTATGGGCTGGAAAGCAGGAGCGGTCACACTGCTTGGAGACTGCTTTAAATGCGTAGCGGCAGTGGTTGTCGTACATCTGATCTATGGAAAGACACATACAGATATGATGCCTTTACTTTCCATGTATGCCGGAATGGGAGCAGTCCTCGGACATAATTATCCATTCTATCTGAAATTCAAAGGCGGAAAAGGTATAGCAGCGACAGCAGGTCTGATCATCAGTACTACGAATATATGGATCGTACTGATCTGTCTTGCAGCATTTATTGCAATTGTTGCGGCAACCAGATATGTATCCCTTGGTTCCATGACGGTTGTTACAATCTATCTGATCAGTGTGATCGTATATGGTCAGCACGGTGGATTTGGTGTGGAGAATGTATCCTATCTGCATGAGATGTATGGTGTAGCAGCGTTTCTAATGATACTGGCATTCTGGAGACACAGAGCGAATATTAAGAGACTTTTAAGCGGCACAGAGAATAAGATCAGTGTTGGCGGAAAGGATAAAAAATAGTCAGGGATGACAGATAAAAAGAAAGGACAGGCTATGGCAAACGTAAGTGTGATCGGAGCCGGAAGCTGGGGAACAGCACTGGCATTACTATTATGTAAAAATGGACATGGTGTGACGGTATGGTCATATAAGGAAGAAGAAGTGCGCACGCTGAGTGAGAAAAGAGAACATGTAAGTAAGCTTCCGGGAGTAAAGATTCCGAATGAGATTTTTTTTACTGCGGATCTGAAAGAGGCGGTAGAAGGAAAGGACGTAGTTGTACTTGCAGTACCGTCTATTCATGTGAGAAATACTGCGAAAAAGATGAACGCATATGTAAAAGGCGGACAGATTTTAGTGGATGTAGCAAAAGGAATAGAAGAAGACACCCTGATGACACTGTCTCAGCAGATCGAAGAGGAGATACCGCAGGCAGATGTGGCGGTTCTTTCAGGACCAAGTCATGCCGAAGAAGTAGGAAGAGGTCTTCCTACAACGGTCTGTATCGGAGCACATACAGAGACAACTGCAAAGTATTTACAGCAGCTTTTTATGAATGAAGTATTCCGCGTATATATCAGTCCGGATATCCTGGGAATTGAACTTGGCGGATCGCTTAAGAATGTTATTGCACTTGCAGCCGGGGTTGCAGACGGAATGGGATATGGAGATAATACCAAGGCTGCATTGATCACCCGTGGAATTGCCGAGATATCAAGACTTGGTGTGAAGATGGGAGGAGCGGCTGAGACTTTTGGTGGTTTGGCCGGTATCGGAGATCTTATTGTAACCTGTGCAAGTGTACACAGCCGTAACCGCAAGGCCGGATATCTGATGGGACAGGGCAGAACGATGCAGGAAGCTATGGATGAAGTTAAGATGGTAGTGGAAGGTGTATATTCTGCAAAGGCAGCAGCGAAGCTTGGAAAGAAATATCAGGTATCACTTCCGATTATTGAAGAAGTAAATAAGGTGCTGTTTGAGGACAAAAGTCCGAAAGAAGCGGTAAATGAACTGATGCTGCGTGTTGGAAAAGCGGAACATATGGCTCTTCCATGGGAATAATAAAAAGAGTCAGTTTTGCAATATGATATAAAAATAACAGAGAGGAAAGATTTTTAATAATCTTTCCTCTCTGTTATTTTTTAAAGATCCGCATGTTCTATTACATACTTTTTGAAATCCATGATGACAGGTGCCTGATAGACATTTTTTAAAGTAGCCATATAAAAGAGTCTTTCCCACGAAGGTTTTTCTATTTCGATAATAGATACCGGCATATAAGAAAGAATGGGCATTTTTGGAACAACTGCAATACCAAAACCTGCACCGACAAGACCTGCAACGCCCTGATCTTCTTCCATGGAGTAAGCAATCTGCGGGTAACCTCCACATTTATGAAACAATTTGTCAATAACATGTCTTAAGCCGCTTCGTTTGGAAAAAGCAATATGCGGATAAGAAAGTGTATCTTTCAGATCAATAGAGCTGCGTTCTTCAAGCGGATGTCCTTTTGGCACGATCAATACCAGTTCCTGTTTTGCGACAGGTATGAATTCGATCAGAGGTTCATTGTCCATCATAGAGCAAAATGCAATATCATATTTCCGGTCTTTTAACCCCTGGATCATATCAGAAGTAAGACCTGTAGAACTATGAAAATAGAAATCAATCTTTTTGTCCGGCGTAGAATCCAGGAATCCTTTTACGAAACCGGGAACCACAGTACTGCTTAGAGTGCGCAGTTCCACGATGTCGATACGACCTTCACCACGACCTGTCATCTGAAGCTTGTTAACACTGGAATCAATCATATCCAGAGCCTGTTCCACATCAATGAGAAAGGCCTGCCCGCATTTTGTAAGGACTACATTCCGGCCCTCTTTCTCAAAAAGTTTTACCCCCAGTTCTTTTTCAAGAGATGCGATCGCATGACTCAGGCTTGGCTGAGTAATGGAAAGAATTTCAGCGGCTTTTGTGTAATGCTCCAGATGTGCCAACGTGGCAAAATATCTTAGATGATACAGATTCATAAAGCCGGTCCCCCTTTCTTTTGTTATATTTATATATGTTTATATCTTATCATGAACGGAGTGGAAAAACTATGAATAAAATCTATAAATTATAATAGAATAACCAATTTGTTTTTTATTTAACAAGGATATATAATCAAACCATAGCAAATATTACTAGATTGAACATTAAGTAAAAAGGGAATCTGTTCAATTTTAACAATGGAGGTAGAATTATGTCAAAAAAGAATCCAATTACAGTAAGTTCATGGACACTTGGAGATCAGTGCAAATTTGAAGACCGTGTGATCGCTGCAAAAGAAGCAGGGTATGAAGGAATCGGTCTTCGTGCAGAAACTTATGTTGATGCTTTGAATGAGGGACTTCATGACAAAGACATTCTTGCAATTCTTGATAAACATGACATGAAAGTAACAGAAGTTGAGTATATCGTTCAGTGGTGCGAAGAGCATCGTTCATACGAGCAGAAATACAAAGAGCAGATGTGCTTCCATATGTGTGAACTTTTCGGAGTTGGTCATATCAACTGTGGACTGATGGAAAATTATTCCGTAGAATATACAGCGCAGAAATTAAAAGAACTGTGTCAGAGAGCCGGAAAATACATTATTGGTGTTGAGCCAATGCCATACAGCGGTATTCCAAACCTTCAGAAAGGCTGGGAAGTTGTAAAAGCATCCGGATGTGAGAATGCAATGCTTATCCTTGATACATGGCACTGGGTAAGAGCTAATCAGCCGTATGATATTCTTACACCGGAGATCGCTGAAAAAGTTATTTCCATCCAGATCAATGATGCCTATGAGAGGCCATATGCAGATTCAATCTTAAGAGATGAGTCCATGCATGACCGTCTTGCACCTGGAACAGGAGCAAAAGATACAGCTGGATTCGTTAAGATGATCAAAGATGCAGGAATTGATCCAAAGGTTGTTGGTGTAGAAGTAATTTCTGACGAGATCCTTGGAAGAGGAATTAACGAAGCAGCAGCTTATACATATGAGAATACTGAAAAAGTATTAAAAGAAGCTTGGCCAGAACTGGTAGACTAATTTATAGAAATCAGATTTGTTCAAAAGAGAGAGGAAAAAAATAATGAAGTTCAAAAATATGTTTTCTCCGATTCAGATCGGACCAATGACAGTAAAGAACCGCTTTGTAGTACCGCCAATGGGAAATAATTTTGCAAATACAGATGGAACATGGAGCGATGAGTCTGTTGCATACTATGCTGAACGTGCAAAAGGTCAGTTTGGCCTGATCACGATCGAAGCAACAGTTGTCCATAAAGGAGCAAAGGGCGGCCCGAGAAAACCTTGTCTGTATGATGACAACAGCATTGAGAGTCTGAAAAAGATTACCGATGCCTGTCATGCAGAAGGTGCTAAGATTTCCATTCAGCTTCAGAATGCCGGACCGGAAGGAAATGCCAAGAATGCGGGAGCACCAATCCAGGCAGCAACAGCTATTGCAGCGGCTGATGGAAGAGACATTCCGGAAGCAGTTCCTACAGAGCAGGTATATGAGCTTATTAAAGGATATGGAGATGCAGCGGTCCGCGCAATGAAGGGCGGAGCAGATGCAGTGGAAATTCACATGGCACACGGTTATCTTGTGAATTCTTTTATGTCACCAAGAACGAATAAACGTGTAGATGAATTTGGTGGAAACTTCGAAAACAGAATGAGATTTTCTCGTCTGATCGTTGAAGAAGTTAAGAAGAGAACAGAAGGTAAAATTGCAGTGCTTGCACGTATCAACAGTACAGAAGATATGTTTGGCGGTCTGGATAACCATGATATGTGTGCAATTGCTTCTTATCTTGAAGATTGCGGAGTGGATGGACTTCATGTATCACGTGCGGTACATCTGAAAGATGAGTATATGTGGGCTCCGACAGGAATTCATGGCGGATTCTCGGCAGAGCTTGTAGCAAATATCAAAAATTGTGTATCTGTTCCGGTTATTACAGTCGGACGTTACACAGAGCCACAGTTCGCAGAACAGATGGTAAAACTTGGAAAAGCTGATCTGGTGGCATTTGGACGTCAGTCACTGGCAGATCCTCATACTCCTGAAAAAGCGCAGGAAGAGAGACTGGAAGATATGACACCTTGTATCGCATGTCTGCAGGGATGTGTCGCTAACATGTATGCCGGAAAACCTCTTTGCTGTCTGGTAAATCCTGTGCTTGGCCGTGAGTCAGAAGGTCTTCCGAAAGCAGAAAAGGCAAAGAAAGTATATGTCATCGGTGGCGGAGTAGCAGGTATGTGTGCCGCATTTACAGCTAAGAGACGTGGGCATGACGTGACATTATTTGAAGCTACAGATAAACTTGGTGGAAACATGAGACTGGCAGCTTATCCGCCGGGAAAAGGTGACATCACAGGTATGATCAGAAGCTATATCGTAAAATGCGAAAAAGCCGGTGTAAATATCAAGATGAACACAAAAGTAACAGCACAGATGTTAAAAGAAGATACACCGGATGTAGTTATCCTTGCAACCGGATCTGAGACATTAGTCCTTCCGTTTATCAAAGGTATCCACAACCCTGATATTGTATATGGTGTGGATTGTCTGGAAGGAACACGTCCGATAGGACATAAAGTCTTAGTTGTAGGCGGCGGTATGGTAGGTGCCGAGACAGCAGATTTCCTTGCTGAACAGGGACATGAAGTATCTGTTATCGAGATGAGAGATGCCATTGGACCGGATGTGATCCACGAGCACCGTATCTTCCTTATGGAAGCATTTGAAAAATACGGAATTGAACAGATTACAAGTGCAGCAGTATCTGAAATCTTCTCAGACGGCGTAAGCTATAAGAATGCCGCAGATAAATCTGATGAGACAATTTACGAGGCAAGAGGATTCGACACAGTTGTTCTTTCTATGGGATTCAGCTCCCGTTATACACACCGCGATGGTCAGAATGTTGTATATGACTTCGCCGATGAATTAAAGGACATCGTTCCGGAAGTTCATGTAGTAGGTGATGCAGTAAGAGCACGTCGTGCATTGGATGCTACAAAAGAAGCTTACGATGTGGCATTAAAACTTTAATAATTGAATTTAGAAATGATAAGAATGTGTATGTGACAGCCCGCAGCATACGGGCTGTTATGAATAAGAGAAAACCAGGAGGGTTAAGATCATGGAAAAAAGAATTTCCGGACATACAGGCTTAATGGCGTTATTTGGAACACCGGTCGGACATTCAGGATCTCCTGCAATGTACAACTTCAGCTTCCAGCATGATGGATTGGATTATGCGTATATGGCATTTGATGTAACAGAAGAGGAAATGCCGAAAGTATTCGAGTCTATCCGTTTATTAAATATGCGTGGTGGTAACTTTACTATGCCATGCAAGAACATCGCTGCACAGCTGGTGGACAAACTATCACCTGCAGCTGAGATCATCGGAGCCTGCAATGTATTCGTTAACGATGACGGAGTAATCACAGGACACATTACAGATGGTGTCGGATTCGTTAAGAATCTGGAACTCAACGGAGCACCTGTAAAAGACAAAAAGGTTGTTGTCCTTGGAGCAGGCGGAGCTGCTACAGCAATTCAGGTTCAGTTAGCACTGGATGGAGCAAAAGAAGTAAATATCTTCAATATCAAAGATAAATTCTTTGAAAGAGCAGAAGGAACAAAAGCTAAATTAGCAGAGAAGTGTCCGGAGTGTGTAGTTACCGTAGATGACCTTGATGACAAGGTTAAACTGGAAGAAGCAATCAAAGCATGTGACATTCTTGTAAATGCTACAATTATGGGAATGAAACCACATCAGGATGTGACACTGGTTGACAAATCGTTATTCCGTAAAGATCTGGTTGTTGCAGATACTGTATACAGCCCGGAAAAAACAAAAATGATCCTGGAAGCAGAAGAAGCAGGATGCAAGGCAATCGGCGGAGTGGGAATGCTTCAGCAGCAGGGAGCAGTAAACTATGGACTGTTCGTTGGAAAAGAAATGCCGCTTGCCGAGTATCAGGAATTCCAGAAAGCACAGGCAAAATAAAAGACAAAGGAGAATGAGGGAATGAAAGCAAAGAAATATTTATGGTCTATCATCTGCGTATATTTTTGCTATCTGACACATGGAATTCAGGCAATTATATTAAGCCAGAATAATGTGAATTTCGCAAAACAGTGGGGATTCAATATGTCAGATCCGCAGTCTGCAGCATATGCAGCAGGACTTGCAGCAGTAAGTACAGCAGTTGCATGGACTGGATTTGGTAAATTCATAAGCGTATGGATTGGTGGAGAAATCTCTGACCGTGTCGGACGTAAGAAACTGATGATCGGTGGAGCAGCATTATATATTATCTGCTTCCTTGGATTCTTATTTACTAAGAGTGCACTGGTTGCTTCTGTATGCGGTTTTGCATCTGGAGTTGCAACTTCAGGATTCTGGGATGCTTCAGGATACCCTGCAGTACAGGAAGCTTATCCGGCAGCACCTGGATCAGCGCTTGTAGGAATCAAATTCTTTGTTTCACTGTCAGGTATGGTATATCCACTTCTGGTAGTACATAATGCAAACAGTGGAAACTGGAAATTAAATGTTATGATTCCGGTAGTTATGTCTATTATCTGTTTAGTACTTGCAATTATTGCACCATTCGTATATGATGATCAGAAGAAGGCATCGGAAGGAAATGATGGAAAATCAAAAAATGCAGTACAGGCAGAAATTGATGCAGCGAAAGCAGCTATGCTTACAAAACCGAGCAAATTTGTAGTATTTCTGGTAATGTTTTATGCATTCCTCTGCATGGCAATCATGTATGGTGCTCAGCAGTATACGAAAGCGTTCGGATTATCTGTATGTGGATTGTCTGAGATGCAGGCAGCAGGTATGACATCTATCTATACAATCGGTTCTATCTGTGCAGTACTTTTCTGGGCATTCATGATGGCTAAGTTAAAATGGAGCCCGCTGAAAGTTGTCCTGATTGATTCTATCTGTACAGCAGCAGCTCTTGCAGGTGTGCTGTTTATTCATCAGGTGGCAATCATCTATGTTGCAATTGCAATGTTAGGATTTTTTGCGGCAGGTGGTGCCCTTCAGACTGGTCTTGCAGTGGTTCAGCTGTTTAACCCGGGACCAAAGGGAAGAAACACCGGTATCTATTACACATTTATGGGTGCAGCAAGCTACCTGATCCCGGTAGTGGCAGCACAGCTTACAAAAGCATCGGGTGAGGCAAATGCAGTATACAGCCTCATGATCATGTTATTGGTATTTGCAATTCTTGCTATTTTAAGTTCCCTCTACTTAGTAGCGCAGCACAAGAAAATCTTCGGAAAGAGTGCATTGTAAAAAAATGTAATGAAGGACAAAAAGGGACTGTTGTTCCGGATGGCAGCGGATAGACAGTCCCTTCCTTTTAACATAGGATTGTTAAAAAAAAGACATTCATAGAAAATACTAAAAAATTAGAGGATAATACATGCCATTCTATAGAAAACATCTATGGAATGACCGGTGTTATATCATAATAGCTAGCTGATGCTGAAGCATACGAAGAATATTTGTATGAAAAAATCATAAGACGAAGGAGGACACTCAAAGATGAGTCCGAAAAGAGCAAAAAGAGCCAATGAACTTCCCTTTATTCCTCTTGGTCCATTTCAATGGAGAATTCCGGGAATCCATTACAGAGTAGAATATGTGGAATTTTTTCAGGGTCTGATCCTTGGCGCAACAGCTTTAAGTTCTATTCCGTATCTGACAGATAATCTTGGACTTCCATATGAACTTGCATGGAGCTGTGTCATCATTGAAGTATTTATGTATATGCTTCATGGATGGTTAGGGGATCCGGTAGTTCCGGGATGGATTACTCCGACACTGCCATTTACCCTGGCGTATTTAAATGGGTTCGAAAAGGGACCAGACAGAATACAGGCAATGATCGCGTTGCAGCTTCTGGTCGCATTTGTATTTATATTTATGGGAATTACGAAACTGGCAGACAAATTTGTAAATGGTGTGCCAAATTCAATTAAAGGTGGTATCTTGATCGCTGCACCGATTACGGTATTGCAGGGACAATTATCGGATGGAAGCCAGCTTATGACTGCACCGGTAGCAACACTCGCCGGTACATTATTGCTCGCATTTTTAAGCTTTTCACCATTCTGCGAAAAGAACAGAAGTAAATATAAAATATTAGATATCATGGCAAAATACGGCAATTTGTTCCCGTATCTGATTGCTATGGTAGCAGGGGTTGCTCTTGGAGAGTTATCAAAACCTGTATTAGAACTTGGAACAGTCATCAGAATTCCTGATTTCAGTAATATATTCCATACAGTCAGTATCTTTGCGGTAGGTTTCCCTCCGCTTTCAAAGTTCATCAGTGCCATACCTCTGGCCTTGATCTGCTATGTACTGGCATTTGGAGATTTTGTTACATCAAAGACTCTGGTAGAGGAAGCACAGGAGAGCAGAAGCGATGAATATATTGACTTTAACTCGAGCAGATCAAATCTGATCAGTGGACTGAGAAACCTGATCCTTGCGATTTTCGCACCATTCCCACCACTGGCAGGACCGCTTTGGGTTGGAATGACCGTATCGGTAGCAATGCGCTATAAAGAAGGAAAGAAAGCAATGAAATCATTGATCGGTGGAATGAGTTCTTTCCGTATGGCGACATTTATCAGTGTTATTCTGGTACCGATCGTATCTTTCATGAAACCAATCATGGGAGTCGGATCGGCAATCACATTATTGTTCCAGGCTTATGTCTGTGCCAGAATAGGTATGGAATACTGTCAGTCTAACACAGATAAGAGTATTGCAGGTGTTATGGCAGCGGTATTGGCATTCAAAGGATCCGGATGGGCATTGCTTGTCGGTTTTGTAATGAACCTGTTACTTTCAAATATGGATTTCCAGAAGAAAAAACTGGGAGCGCTTACAACGGAAGAACTGGATCAGGTAGAAGCGAAAAGAAACGAAGAAGTGCAGAGGCTTCTTGCCCAGAAAAAACAGGAATAAAAATAATAAAATAAACATAAAATGAGGGCCTGTGGGAATATCCATGGGCCCTCTCTCTGCTTGAATTTTTTTACAGTGCATCGTGCACAATCTGAAGTGCCTGATGTAATGCTTCTGCTCCAATCTGTCCGGGTGCAGAAGCCTGTGCGCCGGAACCAAATGTCAGACAGGATCCAAATATCTCACAGGCAATACGGCTGATACTTCCAAGCCCCGCCATGGACATCGTGATGATCGGTCTGTCGGCATAGTCGGATGCCATCTCTTCAGTTGCGGAAAGAAGAGTCAGGACATCTTTTTTCGTCTGCGGCATAACAGCCATCTTAGGGATATCGGCTCCCATATCCTGCATTTTGCGAAGACGGTATAGAAGATCAGATTTGGCAGGCGTTTTGTCAAAATCATGGTTAGAGGCAATGACTTTTGTGCCGGAAGCATGAATCGCATCGATCATTTCCCTTACAATATCATCACCCGTAAAGATCTCTACGTCAATGATATCCGCATTGCCGGTGGCGGCAACGGCTTTGTTGAGCTTGGCGTATTTTTCTGTGGACATTGGATGTACGCCGCCCTCTTTGTCTGTACGGAATGTACAGAGAAGAGGAGTATCACCCATTACATTACGAAGTTCTTTTACGAGTTCTGTGACTTTTGCAATATCTTCGACATCTTCATACCAGTCCATACGCCATTCCATCAGATCCATATGCATATCAAGATATGTACGGGTAAGGGAAAGGATGTCCTCTTTTGTCTTACCGACATTAGGAATGCAGATTGCCGGAATTCCGTTTCCAAGTTCCAGATTTCTTACTTTTACAGTGTTCATAGAAAACTTCTCCTTAATCTTCATAAACGTAGGAAATTCCCAGTTTTTCTTTCATATATTCGCTGTCCACACGTTTGCCGAGAATCAGTTCGATAGCGGCAATTGCCTGGAAGAGCATCATGCCCTGACCATTCATTGTTTTACATCCTGCATGTCGTGCCATTTTGAGCATTGCTGTTTCGTGTGGTGCGTAGACAACATCCGTTACGATAAGATCAGGGCGGAAGAAAGAAGGATCAGGAATATAGGTAATTCCTTCGAGCGGTTTCATTCCAACACCTGTGGCATTTGTGAAAAGATAAGATGAATGCATCTCTTCTTTTAATTTGTCCAGATCTTCCAGTGGATAGAATGTTGCTTTACAATTGGTATTTTCGTTGATTTTTTTTACCGTATCCAGTGCATTCTGTTTGAATTTGTCGTCTCTTGCGAAAATAGACATCTCAGCAACACCATCCAGTGCAGCCTGAATTTCAACAGCAGTAGCAGCTCCACCGGAACCTACAATTGTCAGTTTCTTTCCGGCAGGATCAATATCATTGTCTTTTAAAGACTGTATATAACCGATACCGTCTGTGATGTGTCCGACCAGGTAGCCATCTTTGTTAACGATGGTATTTACTGCGCCGCAGAGTCTGGCAGCTGGAGAGATTTCATCCAGATACTGATGTACGATTGTTTTATTTGGCATTGAAACATTGGCACCACGGAGTTTCAGTGCACGTAAGCCTTTGATCGCGTCTTCAAGTTCAGGTGCATCTACTTCAAATGCCAGATTTACGATATCAACACCCAACTTTTCGTAAGCTGCATTATGTGTTGCCGGTGACTGTGAGTGACGGATAGGATAAGCCAGAAGACCGATTAATTCGGTGTGTCCGGTAATCTGATGTCTTTCCATAATAAGAAATCTCCTTTTTGTAATAAAACTTAGTCTTTGCTTATATTTTAACAAATTGCAGATGCATAATCAAATGCTAAACAGATACGGAAATGATAGAAAATGACTATTGATCTGTAGTACAAGTTCTATAAAGAGCGAAGAAGTGCATATACTTTAACAGCACAGCAGGAAGGAGCAGGGAAAGTGGACACAGAACAGTTATATAAAGATATAAAAGCAAGAACGCACGGAGAAATCTATATCGGTGTTGTAGGACCGGTAAGAACGGGAAAATCGACATTTATTAAGCGTTTTATGGATGTAATGGTATTGCCGAGAATGGAAGATGAACATATGAAAGAGCAGACAAGAGACGAACTTCCGCAGTCTGCCGCAGGCAAAACGATTATGACAACAGAACCAAAATTTGTACCGAAAGATGCAGCAGTAATACATCTGAACCGGGACGTTGAAGTGAAGGTCCGTCTGATAGACTGCGTCGGATATTTGGTAAAGGGTGCTTCGGGATACGAGGAGGCCGGGCATGAACGTATGGTAAAAACTCCGTGGTACCAGGAAGAAATACCATTTACCAAAGCGGCAGTGACAGGTACCCAGAAAGTGATACGTGAGCATGCAACGATAGGAATCGTGGTCACAACAGACGGAACGATCACAGATATCCCGTCAGATAATTATGAAGATGCGGAGGCACGTACGATAAGGGAACTTCAGTCGATCCGGAAACCGTTCGTGGTATTGGTAAATTCAAAAAAACCGCATGGACAGGAAGCTAAAGAAAAGGTCAAAAAGCTGGAAGATACCTATCAGATCAGAGCGATGACTGTAAATTGTGAACAGATAAAAGAAGAAGATATTTACCAGATTTTGGAGGCCGTTTTGTATGAATTTCCGGTATCGGAGGTACAGTTTTATATACCGAAATGGGTGGAAATGCTTCCGGTTACGCATAAGATCAAACAGGATCTGCTGGAACATATACAAGAAATTCTTGGAAATCTTGAAGAAATTAAGGATGCGGTATCTTTGACCGGAAGACCGGACAGTTCTTACATAAAAGACTGGTATGTAGAACAGATACAGATGGATACAGGCTGTGTTATCATTCGGATCCATATGTATGAAAAGTATTATTATGAAATGTTGAGTGAGATGACGGGAACTACAATTTCAGGTCAGTATGACCTGATAAAGACGATGAAGAAGCTTTCAATGTTAAAGAATGAATATGAAAATGTAGAAGATGCATTTACAGCAGTCCGGATGAAAGGGTATGGAGTAGTCAGTCCGACAAAAGAAGAGATTATTCTGGATGAACCGGAGATCATCAGACAGGGAAATAAATATGGGGTGAAAATTCATTCGCAGGCGCCTTCCATTCATTTGATCCGTGCAAATATAGAGACGGAGATAGCCCCGATTGTTGGAAATGAGCAGCAGGCGGAAGATTTGATCCAGTATATTAAAAATGAAGAAAAAATGGAAGGAGGTATCTGGAAAACCAGTATATTCGGAAAAACAGTGGAAGAACTGGTTATGGACGGCCTGAAAAATAAGATGGCGGTCATCAATGAAGAAAGCCAGGAAAAACTTCAGGATAGTATGCAGAAAATCGTAAATGACAGTAATGGAGGCATGGTATGCATTATCATTTAGAAAAAAAGTAAATAAATATGAAAAAATACTTGAAATCTGTGAATGACCGTGTCTATAATATGAATTAGAAATTGGTAAAGGGGCCATACTCGTCAGGGTGTGGTCTCTTTTTTTACCATAATAGATAATAAGAATCTGGAGGATGATAAAAATGAAAGATTACACGTTCAAAGTACCGCAGGATATTGTATTTGGTGTAGGTTCTTTAAAAAGACTGCCGGAGCTTCTTGAAAAAAGCGGTTCTAAAAAGATGATGGTAGTATCAGACAGAGGACTGGAGAAATTAGGAGTCGTACAGAAAGTGCTGGATATTGTGGAGACAGAAGGTATAGAAACAGTAAGTTTTCTTGATATTCTTCCAAACCCTACAGTGGATATGGTAAATGCGGCGACAAAGGTATATAAGGAATCAGGAGCGACAAGTATCGTAGCACTTGGAGGCGGAAGCCCGATGGATGTTGCCAAGGCGGTAGGTGTTCTGGCAAGATACGGCGGATCCATTACAGAGTATGAAGGTGCACATCTTGTTCCGGGACCGATCGAACCAATCATTGCAATTCCGACAACAGCCGGTACGGGAAGTGAAGTGACGGCGTTCTCCGTTATTACAGATACCTCCAGAAATTATAAACTGACAGTATTCAGTTACGAATTACTTCCAAAATATGCACTGTTAGATCCGGAGATGATCATGTCTGTACCACCGATGGTTGCGGCTTCTTGTGGAATTGATGCACTGATCCATGCATGGGAAGCATATACATCACTTGGCGCTTCACCGTTTTCTGATGCAATGGCAGAAAAAGCAATGGAACTGATCGGTGGTAATATCCGTAGATTTGTGGCAAACAGAAAGGACGAGGAAGCTGCATGTGCAATGATGTCAGGAAGTATGTTTGCCGGAATTGCATTTGCATGGGCAAGACTGGGAGATGTACATGCTATGTCACATCCGGTCAGCGCATTCTTTGGTGTACAGCATGGAGTGGCGAACTCTATTCTGCTTCCTGTGATCGTAGAGTATAATGCGCTGGCAGATCACGGACGCTATGAAAAAATCTACAATTATATCAGTGAAGATAAAGAGCCGGTAAAAGATTTCAAACCAGAGATGCTGGTGGCAGAGATCAAGAAATTAAATGCATCTCTTGGTATTCCAAAGACTCTTTCTGAGGTCGGTGTAACAGAAGACAAGATTCCGCAGATGGCTGTAGATGCGATGAAGAGTGGAAATATTGCGGCTAATCCAAGACAGACAACATTAAAGGATGTGGAGATGTTGTACCGCAAAGCACTGTAAATAAAATAGCGAAAAAAGATAATAGAAAAAGATTCACATTTTGACCAATATTTTAGAAAATGGAAAATGTGAATCTTTTTTTGTGGGAACATGCGGAAAGCCGTGGAATAAGTTTTTTGGCATCCGTAAGTGTCGGAAATAAAGCTTATAAGATTGCATTATCATGACAAAAGAGTTAAAATATAGAAGTATATGACTATCACAGATAAATGTTGGAGGTACAATATGAAAGTAGCAATTATTACAGCAAATACAGATATATACAAAGGGACAAAAGCGAATGAAAGCGGAGAGGCAGTAAAGCTTGTAGCGGAAGAAGCCGGACTGGAAGTTGTATTTATGAGAGCACTGCCGCTGGACAGAGAAGTATTGTCCGCAATTATGAAACGTTTGGCAGATGGAAAAGCAGCAGACCTGATCCTTACCACAGGTGGAGCAGGGTGCAATCCGGACGATTGTACACCGGAAGCAACGATGGATATTGTAGAAAGACCGGTTCCGGGAATCCCGGAAGCAATGCGGGCACATACAATGAAGCTCACCAGACGCAGTATGCTGAATAGAAGTGCGGCAGGAATCTGTGGAGAGACTCTGATTGTTAATCTTCCGGGAAAAGCACAGGCAGTGAAGGAGAGTTTAAGATACTTACTTCCGGAGCTTGTACATGCTGTTAAGGTCATCAAAGGAGAAGTATAGGAGATATGAAGGTTACATACCTGGAACATAGTGGGTTTGCAGCAGAATATAAAGAATATGTGCTGATTTTTGACTGGTACAGGGGCAGCCTTCCGGAATTTGATCAGCAGAAAAAGATTTATGTATTTGCCAGTCACTCGCATTATGATCATTTTAATAAAAAAATCTTCGGGTGGAGTGAGCAATATCCAGATGTTCGGTACATCCTTTCAGCAGATATTGTAGGAAAAGAACAGTCAGAGGAACAGTCAGAGCGGACTGTATATGTAACTGCAAATAAGAAATATGATTTTGATGGTATAAAGGTACAGACACTTCAGTCTACCGATGAGGGGGTTGCATTTATTGTGTATATGGAAGACAAAGTAATCTATCATGCGGGGGATCTGAACTGGTGGCACTGGGAAGAAGAAACAGAAAGCTATAATGAACAGATGCGTCAGGATTATCAGAGGGAGATTGACAAGCTGAAAGATATTGTAATTGATATAGCGTTTGTTCCGCTGGATCCCAGACAGGAAAATCAGTATGCGTGGGGAATGGATTATTTTATGAAACATACCCATACAAAATATGTGTTTCCGATGCATATGTGGGGAGATTACGAAGTTTATGACCGTCTGATGGAGAACCCTGAGGCAGAGCCATACAAAGACCGTGTAATAGAGGTAAAAGAACCGGGGCAGGTATTTGAAGTGAATGTGTAATGCAAAGAATCAGAATAAAAAAGATTTGTTATTTTAATAAAATAGTGTTATAATAATAAACGCTTTTGAAAAAATGCAAGTAAGACAGATGATCGCAGCTGTAATTGCCGAAAGGCAGCAGGTGAGGAAAGTCCGGGCTTCACAGGGCAGGATGCCGGATAACGTCCGGTGGAGGTGACTCCAAGGATAGTGCAACAGAAATGTACCGCCAGGATCTGATCCTGGTAAGGTTGGAAGGGCAGTGTAAGAGACTACCGCCTTGCTGGTAACAGCAGGGGCATATGTAAACCCCATCCGAAGCAAGACCGGATAAAGACGATGTGGCGGCCCGTCACGTCTTAGGTAGGTCGCTTGAACCCGCTGGCAACGACGGGTCTAGATAGATGATCATCCAATGACATAACCCGGCTTATCGTCTTGCTTGTATAAAAAAGAGAACTTGTCAGCTGACAGGTTCTCTTTTTTGTCCTAAAGAAATTATTTACGTCTTCCGTCGTATTTTTCTTCACAGTATTTACAGCGGTAGACTTCCTTTTCAGGATCGGTAAGTACAAATATATGATCCAGTCCCTGTTCGATCGAGGTGATGCAGCGCGGGTTTTTGCAGTGGATCACATTGCGGATCTCGTGAGGCAGATGAAGCGCTTTCTTATCTACAATCGCGGAATTTTTAATAATATTTACGGTGATGTTATGATCAATAAAACCGAGAATGTCCAGATCCATAAAGTCGATAGGGCATTCAATCTTCATGATATCTTTCTTTCCCATTTTATTACTTTTTGCATTTTTAATGATCGCAACACAGCAGTCCAGTTTGTCCAGATGCAGATATTTATAGATATCCATGCTTCGCCCTGCCTGAATATGATCCAGAACAAATCCTTCTTCGATACGACCAACAGTTAATGTATTTTTTACCATTGTTATTATCCTCCTAAACTTCAATTCCCAAAAGTGTAAGTATCAGTGCCATACGGATGTAAACACCATATTGTACCTGCTTGAAGTAAGCAGCTCTCGGATCATTATCTACCTCTGTGGCAATTTCATTTACTCTTGGAAGCGGATGGAGAATATACATATCTTCTTTTGCCAGTTCCATCTTTTTGTTATCCAGGATGTAGAAGTCTTTCATGCGTACATAATCTTCTTCGTTAAAGAAACGTTCTTTCTGAACACGGGTCATGTAAAGAATGTCCAGATCAGGAAGGGCATCTTCCAGCCGTACAACCTCTTCGTAAGGAATGTTCTGACGATCTAATACATCATTCTTGATATAGCTTGGAAGTTTTAATTCTTCTGGTGAGATCAGAACAAAACGAATACCCGGATAACGTACCAGCGCATGAATCAGAGAGTGTACGGTACGGCCGAATTTCAGATCCCCGCATAATCCGATCGTCATATTGTCAAGACGGCCTTTTAAAGAACGGATCGTGAGCATATCAGTAAGAGTCTGTGTCGGATGCTGATGTCCGCCGTCACCGGCATTGATTACCGGAATCGTGGCGTGCTGGCTTGCAACCATAGCAGCCCCTTCTTTTGGATGGCGCATTGCACAGATGTCTGCGAAGCAGGAAATTACACGGATTGTATCTGCTACACTTTCCCCCTTGGAAGCAGAACTTGAATCGGCAGATGAGAAACCAAGAACGCTGCCGCCAAGATTGATCATGGCTGCTTCGTGGCTTAATCTGGTACGTGTACTTGGTTCGTAGAAAAGAGTGGCAAGTTTTTTGCCCTCGCATGCATGTGCATATTTTTCGGGATTGGCTTCAATGTCTTTCGCAATATCCATCAGGTTGTCTAGTTCTTCCACGGAAAAATCTAGTGGACTTAATAAGTGTTTCATGTAAAAACCTCCTGTTTTATAAATAAGTTAATAAATCACTTACGGATTTTCTCTTAGGTGTGTCCGGATCGATATCCGGATGTCCGATCGCGATGAGAGCGGCAAGTTCCTGGTCTTCCGGAATCTGCAGCAGATCTGTGATACCGTCTTCATCCCAGATTCCCATAATAACAGTTCCGAGACCGGCATCATGTGCGGCGAGACAAAATGTCTGGCAGGCGGCGCCTACATCGAACATCTGCCAGCGGTCTTCTTTTTTGGTACTGTAAGAACCGTCACGTTCAAAGCCGCAACGGCCTTTTTTGAAAGTAACTGCTATCAGCATCGGTGCCTGCTTTATAATTTTTGCATTGAAATCTGGGGTATAATCGGTAACGATTTTATCAAGAACAGAAGAATCTTCAATTGCTGTATAACGTGTGATCTGGGTGTTTTTCCAAGATGGAGAATAAGATGCCGCCTCGATCACAGATTCTAATGTGGCATGATTTACAGAATCAGGTTTGAATTTGCGAATACTGCGTCTTGTTTTCATACATTCAATTGTATTCATGGTTTCACCTCCGTTTTCAAATCTTTCATACATCATATAATATTTAACATGGATTTTCAATGTCTTGAAATAATTTTTAAAGAAATTTAATCTATGTAATTTTTTGAAATGCTATGATACGGATGGGTAGATTTTATGGAAAGAATGTATTATAATTTAATAGATTTGCAGATTTTCTGCATAATATACATAAAGGAGAGAGTATATGGCATCATTGGAAGAGCTTAGGGCACAGCTTGGCAGTGTAGATGACAAGATCGTAGAACTTTACGAAGAGCGGATGAAACTCTGTGAAGAGATCGGAATCTGTAAGATTGAAAATGGCTATAAGACGTTTGACCGTCAGCGTGAAAAAAATACTATAACAGACGTGATGAACAAGGTATCATCCGATATTAATAAAAAGGGCATCGGGGAAGTGTATGAGCAGCTTCTTGCAATCAGCAGAAAGCTGCAGTATAAGCAGCTGGTTGAGGCTGGAGCACTTGGACGACTGCCGTTTATAGGAATTGATCTTCTGGATAAAGATACAGCCAGAGTTGTCTTTCAGGGGACGGAAGGTGCTTACAGTCAGGCTGCTATGGAGCATTATTTCGGAAAAGACTGTAATAATTATCATGTGCATACGTTCCGGGAAGCAATGGAAGCAATCGAAGAAGGTGCAGCCGACTATGCGGTGCTTCCGATTGAAAATTCGACAGCAGGTGCAGTCAATGAGATTTATGATCTGCTGGTAGAATTTGAAAATTATATTGTCGGAGAGACGATCATTCCGATTAAAAATACGCTGTCCGGATTACCGGGGACAGACATTTCAGAGATTGAACGAGTATATTCCAAGGCAGAAGCATTGATGCAGGCATCACATTTTCTGGGAGATCATGGTGACTGGCAGCAGATCAGTGTGGCAAATACCGCACTGGCGGCAAAGAAGATCCTGGAAGATCAAGATAAGCGTCATGCGGCAGTGTGCAGTGCATATGCGGCATCTGTGTATGGTCTGTCTGTGCTTGCAGATAATATCAATGATGAAAAGAACAATTCTACCAGATTTATCGTGATCACCAATCAGAAAGTATTCCTGAAGGATGCAACAAAGATCAGTATCTGCCTGGAACTTCCACATGAAAGCAGTTCTCTTTATCATCTGCTGTCGCATTTTGCATACAATGATCTGAATATGACTAAGATTGAATCAAGACCAATGGAAGGAAAAAGCTGGGAATACCGCTTCTTCATTGATTTTGAGGGAAATCTTGCAGATCCGGCAGTAAAGAATGCAATTCGTGGTTTGCGCGAGGAAAGCAGAAACTTGAGAATTCTTGGAAATTATTAAAAGAAAAAACACAACGTCAAAGTCATCAGGCAGAGGCAGAATGGATATATATTGGAGGAAAGACGATGAGAACAAATGAACTGATGTTATATAAACATATGGAGAACGGACAGATTCTGCAGGATATCACATTCTTGATCGAGAATTATCAGAATGACTATTATAATATGGAAGATATGAAAGGACTGTTATATGATGCAGTCAACGAGATCCTGGAGATGGCAGTCAGCCATGGATTCGAGGGTGATCTCTGGCATAATTATCTGACTTACCTGATGGCAAGCCATGAGAATGCTTACAGTACATCCTGCGAAATTGTCGGATCGGTAGATGGAAGCATCAATCAGGTTGCACTGCACGATTTCGAAATATTCAAAGAATTATTTGATTATGACTTCGCGGATATGGAAAGTGTGATGGGCGTTGACTGTATTTCCATGCTGCATGATTATGTGGGAACAAGCGGACACGGAAGTGTGTTCAACCAAAGAATCCGGGATCGTATCTGCGATCTGAGCAAATCACTTGCAAAAGCAGAGACGGCAGAAGAATTTAAAGCTGTTATAACACAGTTTTACAAGGAATTCGGTGTCGGAAAACTTGGACTTCACAAAGCATTTCGTATTGCGCACACAGAAGAGGGTGCATTGATCGAACCGATCACAAAGATTGCGCACGTACATCTGGATGATCTGGTAGGATACGAGATTGCCAAGAAAAAACTGATCGATAATACAAAAGCATTTGTTGAGGGAAAGAAAGCAAATAACTGTCTGCTGTTCGGTGATGCGGGAACAGGAAAATCTTCTTCTATCAAAGCAATCCTGAACCAGTACTATGACCTGGGACTGCGTATGATCGAAGTATACAAACATCAGTTCCAGGATCTGAATGATGTGATCGCACAGATTAAGAATCGCAATTACAAATTTATCATTTACATGGATGATCTTTCTTTTGAAGAATTCGAGATTGAATATAAATATCTGAAAGCTGTGATCGAAGGCGGACTTGAAAAGAAGCCTGATAATGTATTGATCTATGCAACTTCAAACAGAAGACATCTGATCCGCGAGACATTCAAAGATAAAGAAGACAGAGATGAAGAACTTCATACAAATGATACCGTTCAGGAAAAACTGTCTCTGGTGGCAAGATTCGGTGTTACTATATACTTTGGAAAGCCGGATAAGAAACAGTTCCAGGAGATTGTGCGTGAACTGGCAAAGAAAAACGGAATTGACATGTCAGACGATGAATTATTCCTGGAAGCAAATAAATGGGAATTAAGTCACGGTGGATTATCCGGAAGAACTGCCCAGCAGTTTATCGATTATCTGGCCGGAACCAGATAAAATGTAATGTATTGTAAAAAATGTGCAGAAATTAATCCTGCACATTTTTTATATTTGAAATATCGGAGTCAATGACCAGAGAATAGTTTGTATAGTAAACAACGAATCCCGGCTTTGCCCCGTTCGGTTTCTTGACATGTTTTTTCTGGATATAGTCGATCTCCACTTTGTCTGCTCCACGGTTTTTAGAGTAGTAAGCGGCCAGACGACCTGCTTCTTCAAAGGTACGGTCCGGAAGTTCATCCCCGCCGCTTTTGACGATAACGTGAGATCCCGGAGCACCTTTTGCATGGAACCACCAGTCATTGCCATTGGCAAAAGAAAAAGTAAGTTCTTCATTTTGCAGGTTGTTCTTTCCAACGTACATATCATAACCATCACTGGAAATGTAATGCATTGGTTTGCTGGTCAGTTTAACTTTTTTCTTCGTATGTTTTCTGCGGATATAGCCGCTCTGCATCAGTTCCTCTTTGATCTGAGCAAGATCCGCTTCGTTCAGAGCAATGTCAAGTGCGTTGCTGATAGATTCCAGATACTGGATATCATCGGCAGTTTCCTGGATCAGCTTCGTCAATGCTTCAAATGTACGCTTCTGTTTGTTGTATTTTGCAAAATAACGTTGTGCATTCTCGCCCGGAGTCTGTGTCGGATCAAGCGGGATAGTAATCTCTTCGTTGGTATAATAATTCAGGGCAGTCAGTTCTTTTGATCCCGGTTCCAGATTATAGCCGTAAGTATTGATCAGTTCTCCGTAAACTTTATATTTGTCACGCTTTTCCGTTCCCTTTAACTGCTTGGACTGAAGATCGTATTTTTTGCGGTTCCGTTCCAGTGCTGTCTGGACAACATGCCGGAGATCTGCACTTTTCTGATGGATTCTGGTCAGTGTGTTACGTGTGGAATAATACGTATAGAGGACTTCCGAGATGGAAAAGAACTCTTTTTTTGTATATTCGTTAAAATGTGTGACCGGAAGGGCACTGAATTCCTTTGGTGCATTTCCATTATAATAAATAGAAGGATGGAAATTTCCCTGTCTTACGTCCTCCATATAATAGGTAAACTGACGGTACAGATGTGTCAGTACATCTTCGGAAAGATCATGCGCCGTCATGGAAGAGTCCACACCTGCAAGATAACAGATCTCTTCGGCAATGACCGGGCTGATACCTGTCATGCTGGAATAGATTGCTTTGGATATCGTCATCGGTTTTGCAAGGATTGCCGAAATGAATTCTTCCTGCGTAGCCGTCATCGGATTCTTTTTCGACATCGTATCCGGAATAAAGTAATCGCGTCCCGGCAATACTTCACGTACCGAACTCATCTGTGCAGAGACGTGCTTGATACTGTCGATGATGCGTCCGTTCAGATCACAGAAAATAATGTTGCTGTGTTTTCCCATGATCTCGATGATCAGTTTTTTCCTGCACAAGTCACCCATCTCATCCAGATGCTCAATATCCAGGTGGATGATACGCTCGAGTGACGGCTGGGAGACTGCGGTAATCCGTCCGCCTCCGATATGCTTGCGCAGAAGCATGCAGAATCCAGGAGCTGTCATCGGACTTGGTTTGTTCTCGTTGGTTAAATAGATAAGTGGAAGAGAAGCACTGGCAGAGATATAGAGCCTTTTTTGTCCTTCATTTCCTTTTATTGTTAAAAGCAGTTCGTCATTTTCTGGCTGGGCGATCTTGGAGATACGTCCGCCGACCAGAGTATGTTCTAATTCCTGAACGACTGCTGCGACTGTGATTCCGTCAAAAGCCATAAAAAGACCTTCCTTTCCTTACAGAATTTCATATTTGTCTAGTATAGCATAGTTGACGAACTTTGCCAAATGTCTTATAATAAATGCTGGTTTATTTTAAATAATGAATAAGAAGAGGATCATATCATGATTAAGAGTATGACAGGATTCGGACGCTGCGAAGCGGCTGATGAGGAACGTAAATTCACGGTTGAGATGAAGGGAGTGAATCATCGTTATCTGGATGCCAATATCCGTATGCCGAAGAAGCTTAATTTTTTTGAAAGTGCCATTCGAAGCCTTTTAAAGGAAAGTGTTCATCGTGGAAAGGTGGACATCTTTATTACATATGAAGACTTTTCAGAGAGTCAGGTCTCTTTAAAATACAATGAGACACTGGCAGCAGAATATCTGGAAAAGTTTAAAATGATGGAAGAAAAATTCTCACTGGAGAATGACATCCGTGTATCCACATTGTCCCGTTATCCGGAAGTCCTCACAATGGAAGAGAAGATGGATGATGAAGAAGAACTGTGGAAAGGACTTAAGAAAGCACTGGATGGTGCGATCGCACAGTTCGTACAGACTAGAACCGTAGAGGGAGAGAATCTGAAGAAGGATCTGATCGCGAAGCTGGACGGTATGCTTGAACTGGTCGGACAGATTGAAGAACGTGCACCGAAGATCATTGCGGAGTACAGAGAAAAGCTAGAAGGAAAAGTAAAAGAACTTCTGGAGGACACACAGATCGATGAGGGACGGATTGCATCAGAGATCGTGATCTTTGCGGACAAGATCTGTACCGATGAAGAAGTGGTACGTCTGAGAAGTCATGTGGAACATATGAAGGCAACCCTTCAGTCTGATGACAGTGGAATCGGACGTAAGCTTGATTTCATTGCACAGGAGATGAACCGTGAAGCGAATACGATTCTTTCGAAGGCGAATGATCTGGAGACTTCCAATATCGGAATCGAACTTAAGACAGAGATTGAGAAAGTCAGAGAGCAGATACAGAATATTGAATAAATCAGATTGTTAAGAAGATTAAAAGAGGGTATCCAAATGAGAGAAAAAGGGATTCTGATCGTTGTATCAGGTTTTTCGGGTTCCGGTAAAGGAACGATTATGAAAGAACTGTTAAAACAGTATGATAATTATGCATTATCCATTTCCGCAACTACCAGAAATCCACGTCCTGGAGAAAAAGACGGACGGGAGTATTTTTTTAAAACAGTAGAAGATTTTGAAAAAATGATTGCGAAAGAAGAACTGATAGAGTATGCTAGGTACGTGGATAATTACTATGGAACACCACGTGCATATGTAGAAGAGCAGCTAGATGCCGGGAAAGATGTAATCCTTGAGATAGAAATCCAGGGTGCATTGAAAGTGAAAGAAAAGTTCCCGGACACACTGCTTCTGTTCGTGACACCGCCGAGTGCAGAGGAACTCAAGAACCGTCTGGTAGGCCGTGGTACGGAGACAATGGACGTGATTGAATTCCGCATGAAGCGTGCAAAAGAAGAAGCACTGGAGATGGATCGGTATGACTACCTGATCGTAAATGATGACCTGCAGGAATGTGTAGAAGAGATGCATCAGATCATCCAGGGTGAGCACAGAAGAAGTTTCCGTAACGCTGAATTTATAGAGCATATGAAAGAAGAATTGAAAGGAGAATAAGTGTATGTTACATCCATCTTACACAGACTTAATGAAAGTGGTAAATAAAGACGTAGAAGAGGGCGAAACAAAAGTAGTTAACAGCCGTTACTCTATCGTTATGGCTACAGCAAAGAGAGCAAGAGAGATTATTGACGGATCTATGCCGCTTGTTGATGCAAAGATGGGCGAAAAGCCGCTGTCTATTGCAATCGATGAGATGAATCAGGGAAAGATGACGATTATTGCACAGGATGAAGAGGAAGAAGAATAAAATCTGACACCTTAAGGATCCGTTGTAGACGGATTCTTTCAGACACATTGCTGACTGAGATACAAAAGGCAGATGCCGCAAGGTGTCTGCCTTTCTTGAACTGGATATAGCAAGATAGCAAAGATGTGTGCCGAATAGAATGCATACTGCAAAAATCAGAAATAAATAAAAAGGAGAACCGAATGAATATATTTTTCGTATCACTTGGCTGTGATAAGAACCTGGTAGATTCAGAGGTCATGCTTGGACTTCTGGATGCGAAAGGATACCAGATTGTTGATGATGAGACACAGGCAGATGTTATGGTGATTAATACCTGTTGTTTTATTCATGACGCAAAAGAAGAAAGTATCCAGACGATTCTGGATATGGCAAGATATAAAGAAGAAGGAAGATTAAAGGCATTGGTTGTAACCGGATGTCTGGCACAGAGATATAAGCAGGAGATTATTGATGAGATCCCGGAAGTTGATGTAGTGCTTGGGACGACTTCGTATGATAAGATTGTAGAAGCAGTAGAAGAAGCACTGGAAGGTAAATCAGAAGTAGAACTTGCTGATATCGATGCGCTGCCGCTTCCGGAGACAAAGAGACTTGTGACGACCGGAGGTCACTATGCATATCTGAAGATTGCAGAAGGCTGTGACAAACACTGTACATACTGTATTATCCCGAAAGTCCGTGGAAATTACCGCAGTGTACCGATGGAGCGTCTGATCAAAGAAGCACAGGAACTGGCTGACCAGGGCGTAAAAGAACTGATCCTGGTTGCACAGGAGACAACGGTATATGGACAGGATATTTACGGTGAAAAATCCCTGCATAAGCTTCTGAAAGAGTTATGTCAGATCAAAGGAATCCGCTGGATCCGCCTTCTGTACTGTTATCCGGAAGAGATTGATGACAATCTGATACAGGTAATGAAAGAAGAACCGAAGATCTGCCATTATCTGGATCTCCCAATCCAGCATGCAAGCGATGCGATCTTAAAGAGAATGGGAAGAAGAACTTCCAAGCAGCAGCTGATCGATACGATCACAAAACTGAGAAAAGAGATTCCGGACATCGCACTTCGTACAACGTTGATCACCGGTTTCCCAGGGGAGACACAGGAGCAGCATGAAGAAGTAATGGAATTCGTAGATGAGATGGAATTTGAAAGACTGGGCGTATTTACTTATTCGCCGGAAGAAGATACTCCGGCGGCGACCATGCCGGATCAGATCGACGAAGAAGTAAAAGAAGACCGTCAGGCAGATATTATGGAGCTGCAGCAGGAGATTGTATTCGATCAGGCAGAAGATATGATCGGAAAAGAAGTACTGGTTATGATCGAAGGAAAAGTTGCCGATGAGAATGCATATGTCGGAAGAACTTACCGCGATGCACCGAATGTAGACGGACTGATTTTTGTAAATACCGATGAAGAACTGATGACTGGTGATTTCGCAAAAGTGAAAGTTACCGGAGCAGCAGAATATGATTTGATAGGAGAGCTGATGTAATGAATTTACCAAATAAGTTAACTGTTTTAAGAGTAATCATGGTTCCGTTTTTTGTGTTTTTCATGCTGACAGGTGTGGGCGGAGCTGCAAACAAATGGATCGCACTGATCATTTTCTGTGTGGCAAGTCTCACAGATATGCTGGATGGAAAGATCGCCAGAGCCAGAAATCTTGTAACCAATTTCGGAAAGTTTATGGATCCGTTGGCAGATAAACTGCTTGTATGTTCGGCTATGATCTGCATGATCCCGCTTGGAAAACTGCAGGCATGGTTTGTGATCGTTATTATTGCAAGAGAGTTTATCATCAGCGGTTTCCGTCTGGTAGCAGCAGACAACGATATTGTGATCGCTGCAAGCTACTGGGGAAAATTCAAAACGGTATCCCAGATGTTCATGCTGATCCTTCTGATCGCAGATCTTGGCGGTGCATTTAACATGATCGCACAGGTACTGATCTGGGTATCTCTGGTACTTACAATCGTATCTTTGATCGATTATATTGCAAAGAATGTACAGGTACTGACACAGGGCGGTATGTAGGCTCAGAAGAAATTTGTAAAAAAGGCAGATAAGGATTCTTTTGAAAGAAAACAGGTCGAAAGAGATGTGAGAAGGTTCTTCTTCGGGAATAGTATTTCCCCGAGAAGAACCTTTTGCAAATTGTGCCAAAAAAAGAAAAAATTCCATACAAAAATGTAGAGAAAAATCAATTGACGAATGTCGAAATATATGAGAAAATAAATACAAGTATGGATGTTAAAGAGATAACAAACCTTACGATAAGCAAACTTACATAGTTGAAAGGAGTTTTAAAATGATTTATTCACAGGAAGTAGAAATGATGTGTCCGGTAGCTCAGGGTGCAAACCACGGACCAGCTCCGATTCCGGAAGAAGCAAAATGGGTTCAGGCTAAGGAAATTAAAGATATCTCTGGTTTTACACATGGTGTAGGCTGGTGTGCTCCTCAGCAGGGTGCCTGTAAATTAACACTGAATGTTAAAGACGGTATCATCCAGGAGGCTCTCGTTGAGACTATCGGATGTTCAGGAATGACACATTCAGCAGCTATGGCTTCTGAGATTCTTCCAGGAAAAACTATTTTAGAGGCATTAAACACAGACCTTGTTTGTGATGCTATCAATACAGCAATGCGTGAGTTATTCCTGCAGATCGTATACGGAAGAACTCAGAGTGCATTCTCTGAAGACGGACTTGCTATCGGAGCCGGACTGGAAGACCTCGGAAAAGGACTTCGTTCACAGGTTGGTACAATGTACGGAACATTAGCGAAAGGTCCTCGTTACCTTGAAATGGCAGAAGGATATGTAACAGGTATCGCTCTTGATGAGAACGATGAGATCATCGGATATCAGTTCGTAAGCCTTGGAAAATTCACAGACTTCGTAAAAGCTGGAGACACTCCAAACGAAGCTTGGGAGAAAGCAAAAGGACAGTACGGACGTGTTGCAGATGCAGTTAAGATCATCGACCCACGTAAGGAGTAATCTCAATATTTTAAGGTAATTTAATCAGGAGGATAAATTAATGGCTTTATTTGAATCATATGAAAGAAGAATTGATAAAATCAATGAAGTATTGGCTGGTTATGGTATTTCTTCTATCGAAGAAGCACAGCAGATCACAAAGGATGCCGGACTTGATGTATACAATCAGATCAAAGGTATTCAGCCAATCTGTTTTGAAAATGCATGCTGGGCATACATCGTAGGTGCAGCAATCGCAATCAAAAAAGGATGTAAGACAGCAGCAGAAGCTGCAGCAGCAATCGGAGAAGGACTTCAGGCTTTCTGTATTCCTGGATCAGTTGCTGATCAGAGAAAAGTAGGTCTTGGACATGGTAACTTAGGAAAGATGCTTCTGGAAGAAGATACAGAGTGTTTCGCATTCCTGGCTGGTCATGAATCATTCGCAGCTGCTGAGGGTGCTATCGGTATCGCAGAGAAGGCTAACAAAGTTCGTAAGAAACCTCTTCGTGTTATCCTGAACGGTCTTGGAAAAGATGCTGCAAAGATTATCTCAAGAATTAACGGATTCACATATGTTCAGACAGAATATGATTACTACACAGGAGAACTGAAAGAAGTACAGAGAATCTCTTACTCTGACGGACTCCGTTCTAAAGTTAACTGCTACGGTGCTAATGACGTACGTGAAGGTGTTGCAATCATGCACAAAGAAGGCGTAGACGTATCTATCACAGGTAACTCTACAAACCCGACACGTTTCCAGCATCCAGTTGCAGGTACATATAAGAAAGAATGTATCGAGCAGGGCAAGAAGTACTTCTCAGTAGCATCAGGCGGTGGTACAGGACGTACACTTCACCCAGATAACATGGCTGCAGGTCCAGCTTCTTACGGTATGACAGATACTCTTGGACGTATGCACTCAGATGCACAGTTCGCAGGATCTTCATCAGTACCTGCTCACGTAGAAATGATGGGACTGATCGGAGCAGGAAACAACCCGATGGTTGGTATGACTGTTGCAGTTGCCGTTTCTGTTGAGGAAGCAGCTAAGGCTGGTAAGTTCTAAGAAATTGAATATTTAGTTTGGCTTGTATAGGCCGGATTTGAAAAGAGAGAACAAAAATGTTCTCTCTTTTTTTAGTGATTTAGGATTTAATTTATTAACTGGGGAAGCGGCCTCTCAGTCTTTGAAGGAAACAATAGATAAGGCTTCTTGTTCAGGTTCCATACCATAAGAAACACTAAGAGAGCCAGAATCACCTAAAAGCAAAGAAACTACGCTCAAACTCGGCGTTCGCCTCAAACACGTTCGCTTCGTTCCTTTAACGGTGCTTCTGACTCTCTAACTGTTTCTAACGGCATTCCACATTCACAATAATCCTTATCTATTGTTTCCTTCAACTCGTGACTGGCAGCGGATGTTAATAAATGAAATGCCCGGAAGTGTAACCCAGCGGAAGCCACTACGGTTACGCATTTGCCATTTTATTCGTAAGGCATTTGATACCCACGGAATAAAAAGTAGGAAGCCGTTCCAGTGAATGTGAAGAAGGTGTTGGAAATAGTTAAGCGTCAAAATTATGCGTTGGGTTTTCGAAATTTGCCTGTTTGAGCCGAATGGCGAGTTGCAAATTTCGGAAGCCCGTTTTTAGCATAATTTTGACGCTTTAGTATTTCCCACCGACGGAACCTGAACAGGAACAGCTTCCTACTTTTTATGCAGGTCCGGGTAATCATGCCTTCCTGAATTAAATCCCAAGCAAAATTATTTGTTTAAGTTTTTATTCGCCGTAGAAAGCATCAGTTTCAACCGGTTCAACTGGTTGACTTCGCTTGCACCTGGGTCGAAATCAATTGCCACGATATTAGACTTCGGATAGCGTCTGCGAAGTTCTTTGATAACTCCCTTACCTACGACATGGTTCGGCAGGCAGGCGAATGGCTGTGTACATACGATATTTGGCGCACCACTGTGGATCAGCTCTAACATTTCTCCTGTAAGGAACCATCCTTCACCAGTCTGGTTACCAAGAGATACGATGTCCGAAGCCATCTTTCCAAGATCCTGGATCTTAGCTGGCGGCGTGAAGTGCTTGCTTGCTGCAAATGCTTCAGTTGCCGGAGCACGGAACCATTCCAGAACTTTGATACCAAGATTAGCTGTTGTGGCTTTTTTCTTTTCGAATCCAAGCTTTTCAACCTTGAAGTTCTGGTTGTAGAAGCAGTAGAGCAGGAAGTCCAGGAGATCCGGGACAACAGCTTCGGCTCCTTCACTTTCCAGGAGGTCTACCAGGTAGTTATTGGCAGCCGGAAGGAATTTGACGAGAATCTCGCCGACAACGCCGACACGAGGTTTCTTAATGTCCAGTAATTCAATGTTGTTGTCAAAATCTCCAATGATCTCACGGCAGAGACGTTTGAATTTACGCCTGCTCGGGTAGCCGTTAGACAAGAAGTCCTGGCATACTTTCACCCATTTTCTGTGCATTGCATTGACAGATCCGGTAACTGCTTCATATGGACGCAGACGGTATACACATTTCATAAAAATGTCACCGAATATAGCACCATAGATGCCTCGTAAGATCAGCTTCGGAGTCAGCTTGAATCCCGGATTGTCTTCCAGACCGCTTAAGTTGATGGAGATAACCGGAATATTTCCGTATCCGGCCTTCTTAAGAGCCCGGCGGATAAATCCGATGTAGTTGGAAGCACGGCATCCACCGCCGGTCTGACTGATGATCACAGCGATTTTATCTGTATCATATTTACCGGAAAGAATCGCTTCCATGATCTGACCGACTACCATCAGAGATGGATAGCAGGCATCATTGTTTACATATTTCAGTCCTACGTCTACAGCCTGTTTGTTGTCATTAGGCAATACCTGAAGGTTATATCCGGATGCGTTGAATGCAGGCTCCAGAAGCTCGAAATGGATGGGAGACATCTGTGGGCAGAGAATTGTATAATTCTTACGCATTTCTTTGGTGAATACGACCTTTTTTATTGCAGAAGAATGAATGGTACGTTTTTCCCCACGTTTCTCTCTGACACGGATTGCGGCAAGCAGTGATCTGACACGGATTCTTGCGGCGCCTAAGTTATTAACCTCATCGATTTTTAAAGAGGTGTAGATCTTGTCAGAGCCATTCAGTATTGATGCCACCTGATCAGTCGTAACAGCATCCAGACCACATCCGAAAGAATTTAACTGGATCAGATCCAGGTTGTCTACCGTCTTTACGTAGTTTGCTGCGGCATACAGACGGGAATGATACATCCACTGATCCATAACATTGAGCGGATGCTCGGCAGGATTTAAGTGGGAGATGGAATCTTCTGTCAAAACTGCAATATTATAAGAATTGATCAGTTCGGGAATACCATGGTTTACTTCCGGATCGATGTGATACGGACGTCCTGCAAGAACAATACCACGGTTTCCGGTTTCGTTTAAGAACCTGATCGTCTCTTCGCCTTTTTTCTGCATATCTTTTCTGCATGCAGCGAGTTCTTCCCAGGCAGTATGCGTTGCTTTTTTGATCTCGTCAGCCGGGATATGGAACTTTCCGGATAATTCATCAACCAGCCGGTAAGAGATGGTGTCTTCGCTGGCAAAAGAAATAAATGGATGAAGAAAATCTACTTCTCCGTGAACAATTGCATCAATGTTGTTCTTGATATTTTCCGGGTAGGAAGTTACGATCGGACAGTTGTAATGGTTATTGGCTTCCGCAAATTCATTCCTCTCATATGGAATGCTGGGATAAAAGATGGTGTGGATACCGTTGTTGATCAGCCATTGTACATGTCCGTGTGCCAGCTTTGCCGGATAACATTCGGATTCACTTGGGATGGAATCAATTCCCAGTTCGTATACCTTGCGGTTTGACACAGGAGAAAGAACAACCCGAAATCCCAGTTCATTAAAGAATGTGAACCAGAACGGATAATTCTCGTACATATTCAGTACACGAGGAATACCAATGATTCCGCGAGGAGCATTTTCCTCTGCCAATGGTTCATAATCAAAATAGCGTTTTAATTTATATTCAAATAAGTTCGGAAGCTTGTTAGTTGTTTTCTGTTTCCCGAGACCACGTTCACAACGGTTACCTGTGATGAACTTACGTCCGCCGCTGAAATGATTGATCGTCAGGCGGCAGCTATTCGTACATCCCTTGCATTTTGTCATAGTAGTAGAATATTCCATGGCTTCAATATCTTCGATGGAAAGCATGGTTGTACCTTCGCAGTCAACGTAACGCTCACGTGCGATCAGTGCAGCACCGAATGCGCCCATGATACCGGCAATATCCGGACGAATGGCTTCGCAGTTGGCGATCTTTTCAAAGCTCCGCAGTACAGCGTTGTTGTAGAATGTTCCTCCCTGAACAACGATGTGTTTACCGAGTTCAGATGCATCGGACACCTTGATAACTTTAAATAATGCGTTCTTGATTACGGAGTAAGCAAGACCGGCTGAAATATCTGCAACCTCCGCACCCTCTTTCTGAGCCTGTTTTACTTTTGAATTCATGAAAACAGTACAGCGGGTACCAAGGTCAATCGGGTTTTTGGCAAATAATGCTTCATGAGCAAAATCTTCTACCGTATAATTTAGAGATTTTGCAAATGTTTCAATAAAAGAACCGCATCCGGATGAACAGGCTTCATTCAATTGTACGCTGTCAACCGTCTGATTCTTGATCTTGATACATTTCATATCCTGGCCTCCGATATCCAGGATACAGTCTACATCCGGTTCAAAGAAGGATGCGGCATAGTAATGAGAAACTGTCTCTACCTCTCCTTCGTCTAACAGGAGGGCAGCTTTGATCAGTGCCTCACCATAGCCGGTAGAGCAGGAGTGAACAATCTCCACGCCTTCCGGCAGTTTACTGTAAATATCTTTGATGGCAGAGATCGTTGTACCAAGAGGATCTCCTTCATTATTATGATAGAAAGAATATAATAAAGTACCGTCTTCGCCTACCAGGGCAGCTTTGGTTGTGGTGGAACCTGCATCAATACCAAGGAATGCTTTCCCCTGATAAGTGGCAAGATCCTTCACAGGTACCTGATGCTTTGCATGACGGTTTTCGAATTCTTTAAAATCTGCTTCCGTTGCAAACAACGGCTCCATACGATCCACTTCGAATTCCATTTTGATCTTTCCTTCCAGACGGTGCTGCATATCAATGAGAGGCACGTCCAGATCTTTCTTTGAATTCAGAGCAGAACCGGCTGCTGCAAACAGATGGGAATGTGTCGGGGCGATGATGTGTTCATCGTCCAGTTTCAGTGTGCGGATGAAAGCTTCGCGCAGTTCAGAGAGGAAATGAAGAGGTCCTCCTAAGAATGCAACATGTCCGCGGATTGGTTTACCACAGGCCAGTCCGCTGATAGTCTGGTTGACAACTGCCTGGAATATAGAAGCAGCAAGGTCTTCTTTGGCAGCACCATCATTGATCAGAGGCTGGATATCCGTCTTGGCAAATACACCACATCGTGCAGCAATGGTATAGAGAGCTTTATAATTTTTTGCATATTCGTTCAGTCCGGAGGCGTCAGTCTGTAAAAGAGATGCCATCTGATCGATGAAGGATCCTGTACCACCGGCACAGACGCCGTTCATACGCTGTTCTACATTACCACCTTCAAAGTAGATAATCTTGGCATCTTCTCCGCCGAGTTCGATAGCAACGTCTGTCTGAGGTGCATAGTCCTGGAGAGCAGTAGATACAGCGATTACTTCCTGTACAAACGGTACACCAAGATGTTTCGCAAGAGTCAGTCCGCCGGAACCAGTAATGACCGGTGATGCATGGACAGGACCTAATTTATGTACCGCTCTTCCTAACAGATCGGAAAGAGTTTCCTGGATGTTCGCGAAATGCCTCTCATAATCAGAAAATACCACTTCATTATTCTCATCTAATATGGCAATCTTTACGGTTGTAGAACCGATGTCGATACCAAGTGCGTATAATTCTTTTTGATTCATATTATGTAACTCCTTATCATGTTGATCTATATGTCTTTCTTCTTATTAAATGCATTTTGCTTAATTGCAACCTGTAACATTATACGACAAAAGTTCTCAAAAGACAATTAACAAATGTTGAAGATATGTTAAAAAGAGATGAACTTTACTTGGCACAATTGACAAATATCAGTTGGGAAGGTAGAATATCTACAGTGTGAGAATAAACGTAAAGGAGCAGTTATATGAACAATTGGTTAGATAAACTTGAACGGAAATTTAGCAGATATGCTATTCCGAATTTGATCACATATATTATAATATTATATGCAGCCGGATTTGCGCTGGAGTTGATTAACCCGACGTTCTATAGCCAGTTCTTAAGTCTGGATGCCAGCAAGATTCTCCAGGGGCAGATATGGAGAATTGTTACATTTATTATCCAGCCTCCGTCTGACAGTCTGATCTTTATTGCATTTGCACTGTATCTCTATTATATGATAGGGAAGCAGTTAGAGGCAGCGTGGGGGGCGTTTCGTTTTAATCTGTATTTCTTTTCGGGAATGCTCTTTATTGTACTGGGAGCCATACTGGCATATTTACTGACAGGCACTGTGTTACCAATGGATACATGGTATCTGAATTTATCGTTATTCTTTGCATTTGCAGCACTGTATCCGGATATCCAGCTGTTATTATTTTTCGTTATTCCGATTAAGATCAAATGGCTGGCTATACTTGATGGCTTGTATTTTATCTATGCGATTGTGCAGGCTTTTCTTCCGGCCTACGGCGGAGGTGTTTTCGGTATATATTATAAGGCGAATGCGCTTGCAGCATTTATCTCAATACTGAACTTTATCATTTTTTTCCTGAGTTCACGTAATATGAAGCCTTACACACCAGGTCAGATGAAAAGAAAGAATGATTTCAAACGCAAGATGAGACATGCGGAAAGACCGGTAAACAGCTATGCAAATGGGGCAAAACACAGATGCGCAGTTTGCGGAAGAACAGAACTGGATGATCCGAATCTGGAATTCCGGTATTGTTCAAAATGTAATGGCAATTATGAATATTGCCAGGATCATTTGTTCACACATACACATGTTAAATAATCAAGAGAGGAATAGGAGAAATATGAAAAAAACAAAAATTATCTGTACAATGGGACCAAATACAAATGATGAAACCATGATGAGAAAGTTAGTTCAGAATGGAATGGACATTGCAAGATTTAACTTTTCACACGGTGATCACGAAGAACAGAAGGGCCGTATGGATATGTTAAAGAAGATTCGTGAAGAAGAGAACAAACCGATCGCAATTCTTCTGGATACAAAAGGACCTGAGATCCGTACAGGTGTATTAAAAGATGGAAAGAAAGTACAGCTTGAAGCAGGAGAGACATTTACCCTGACAACAGACGAGATTGTCGGAGATAACAAGATTGTTTCTATTACATACAAAGGTCTGGTAGAAGATGTCAAAGCCGGAAGTACGATCCTGATCGATGATGGTCTGATTGAACTGAAAGTAAAAGATAAAAAGGGAAATAACATCAATTGTGAAATTGTCAATGGCGGCGAGCTCGGAGAAAAGAAGGGTGTTAATGTACCAAACGTTGCGATCCGTCTTCCAGCTATCACAGATAAAGACCGTGATGACCTGAAATTCGGTGTGGAGCAGGGTGTAGATTTTATTGCAGCTTCATTTGTCAGAAATGCAGAATGTATTCTGGAGATCAAATCATTCTTAAGAGAATGTAAGGCTCCGTATATCCCTGTAATTGCAAAAATCGAGAACTTTGAAGCAATCAAGAATATTGATGAGATTATCCGTTGCGCAGACGGAATCATGGTAGCCAGAGGAGATCTTGGTGTTGAAATTCCGGCAGAGGAAGTTCCATACCTTCAGAAGACAATTATCCAGAAATGTAACGATAACTTTAAACCGGTTATCACAGCTACGCAGATGCTTGATTCTATGATGCGTAATCCACGTCCTACAAGAGCAGAGGTTACAGATGTTGCCAATGCGGTATATGACGGAACAGATGCAGTCATGCTTTCCGGAGAGACAGCTCAGGGTAAATATCCGTTAGAAGCTTTACAGATGATGGTTCATATTGTTGAAAATACAGAGGAGCATCTGGATTATGATATGATCCTTAGAAAAGCAGGAGAACACAGACTTAAGAGTGCATCCAGCGCACTTGCAAATGCAACAGTAACAACGGCTAATAATCTTCGTGCTAAATGTATCGTAACACCAACTGTATCAGGTGCTACGGCAAGAGTTGTATCTAAGTTCAAACCTAAGACAGGTATTATCGGTATCAGCCCGGATGAGGCAACACTGAGAAGAATGCAGATCAACTGGGGAGTTATGCCGCTGAAATCAGTTGCTGTATATACAACAGAAGATATCTGTGATACTGCAATCGATCTGATCTGTGCAAAGAAGCTTGCAGAAGCAGGAGACATGGTTGTATTAACGCTTGGAATTCCATCTACAAATGTATCTGAGAACAGAACAGTAAGTAACATGATGAGAATTGCGATGGTAGATGACAGAAAATAAAAATAGTAAATAAGCAGGACTGCTTATAAAGAACCAGAAAGCAATGAGGCTGAATCAGCCTGGGCCTTCTGGTTCTTTGCATGTTTTTGAGAAAGTTTCTCCTTGACATACAGCGAAAATTCACTTATAGTGTTCCTGTAGAGAACTACTAAAGAATCAAAAGGTGGATGACGAAGATGGAACAGACATCATTTACAGAGCGCCTGATGGAATTCGGACTCACAAGACAAGAAGCAAGCATTTATCAGTGCCTGCTGACAGAGGGAAAGGTAACTGGATACGAAGTTGCTAAACAGACCGGAATATCCAGATCCAATGCATATAATTCTCTGGCTAGTATGACAGAGAAAGGTGCGGCTTACCTTGTAGAAGAGGCCAGTACCAGAAAATATGTGCCTGTCCCGCTTAACGAATTCTGTAAGAATCGTATCCGTAAGCTGGAGGAATCCGGAAAATGGCTGCAGGAACATATGCCGACGGAGAAAGCGTATGTAGAAGGATACATTACAATTGAAGGCGCAGAGAATATACTGAATAAGATAAAGAATCTGTTATCTCAGGTTGATCAGAGAGTCTATATCAGTTGTACAAGAAATTATCTGCTGCTTCTGATCCGGGAGCTTGATACATTGATGGAAGAAAGAAAAAAAGTGGTGATCATCACCGATCAACCGGCGACCTTTCACAATGCAAAAGTATATTTTGGAGAAAACAGAGGAATGCAGATAGGAATCATTGCCGATTCGAAATATGTACTGACAGGTGAATACGGAGAGGGGAGTATGAATACATGTCTCTATTCCGGACAGAAAAACTTTGTAGAATTGTACAAAACAGCACTTGCGAATGAGATAAAGTTATTATCTATACGAGAGGAGAACAAGGATTGATGAAAAAAGAACCATTTGTAACAAAAGCACAGTTAGACGAGATTATTAAAACTTATCCGACACCGTTTCATTTATATGACGAAAAAGGAATCCGTGAGAATATGAAAGCTTTAAAAGAAGCATTTTCGTGGAATAAAGGATACAGAGAGTATTTTGCGGTAAAGGCAACGCCAAATCCGTTTCTGATCAATATTTTAAGAGAGTATGGATGTGGATGTGACTGTTCTTCCTATACAGAACTGATGCTTTCCGATGCAATTGGGGCAACAGGAGAAGATATCATGTTTTCTTCGAATGATACTCCGGCAGAGGAATTTGTACTGGCAGACAAGCTGAATGCAATCATCAATCTGGATGACATCACACACATTGATTTCCTTGAAGAAGCAATCGGACATATTCCGGAGACGATCAGCTGCCGCTACAATCCGGGTGGAATGTTCAAGATCAGTAATGACATCATGGATAATCCGGGAGATGCGAAATATGGAATGACAACAGAACAGTTATTTGATGCATTTAAGATTTTAAAGGGAAAAGGTGCCAAAGAATTCGGCATTCATGCATTCCTTGCAAGTAATACAGTAACCAATGAGTATTATCCGATGCTTGCGAAAGTTCTGTTCGAAGTTGCAGTAAAGCTTCAGAAAGAAACAGGTGTACATATCAAATTTATTAACCTGTCCGGTGGTGTAGGTATCCCTTATAAACCAGATCAGGAGCCAAATGATATCCGTGCGATTGGTGACGGTGTGCGCCGCGTATATGAAGAAGTACTGGTACCTGCCGGTATGGGCGATGTGGCAATCTATACAGAGATGGGACGTTTTATGATGGGACCTTACGGATGCCTGGTTACAACGGCAATTCATGAAAAGCATACACACAAAGAATATATTGGTGTAGATGCATGTGCAGTTAACCTGATGCGCCCTGCTATGTACGGAGCTTATCATCACATTACTGTAATGGGTAAAGAAAATGCACCTTGCGATCACAAATATGATATAACAGGATCGTTGTGTGAAAACAATGATAAATTTGCAATCGACCGTATGCTTCCGAAGATTGATATGGGTGATGTGCTGGTAATTCATGATACGGGAGCACATGGCTTCTCTATGGGATATAATTACAATGGAAAATTAAAATCTGCCGAAGTGCTTCTGAAAGAAGACGGGACTACACAACTGATCAGAAGAGCAGAAACACCGGCTGATTATTTCGCAACATTCGACTGCTTTGATATCGGAAAAAAACTGATTGAAAAATAGTTGTGGAAAAAATCGGGTTTAGATATAATGATAGTGTCCTTTCAATTAAGAAACGGGCACTATCATTTTTTATTATGAGGAGGCAATAAAATGAAAAAACATGGTGTACTGGCGCTGGTGCTGGCCGGAGTGATGTTACTGTTATGCGGATGTGGAGGTATGACAACGGACGATGCAATGGATTATGTACAGTCTGCCTTGGATTGTGGATACAAAGCAGAAGTTGAGAAGTATGCCGAGATAACAGAGACGACAGAAAAAGAAGCCAAAAAAGAATACGAGACAAATCTTGATACAATTATGAAAGAAGCCGGCTTTGATGACACCGGTGTATCAGATGAATTAAAAGCGGACTATCGTTCGATGTTTGAAAAAATGTTAAAGAGTGCAAATTATAAAGTGAAAGAAGCAAAAGAAACAGAAGATGATGAATTTACTGTAACTGTTGAAGTGTGTCCGTTTACGGCATTTTCTACTGTATCAGATGAGCTTGATCAATGGGTGACAGACACATATTCGAATGTAGAATCAATCCCGTCAGATGAAGAGCTTAATGAGGCGATTATGCGGAAGATGTATGAAATTATGAGTGCAAAACTCGCTGACCCGACGTATGGCGATAAGATGGAAAAAGAAGTTCACGTAAAGGTGAATAAAGACGGAGCATATTATATTCCGAATGATGATCTCACGGCAGTAGATGATGCACTATTCCCGCAGAATCAGCTTTAGGTTCCGGTAAACAAAATATGAATTAAAAACTATGTAAAACACAGGTTTTGGGGATTGACATCTCTGGAATCTGTGTTGTATTATATACAAAAATAATTGAATAACATTCTGTTGTTCGGTCTTATTTAATTTCAGATAAATGATCAAAAGGCAGGTCATGCTTCTCATATGACGTTGCCAGATAACCCATTTATAATCTATCCAAGTGAATATGGAATAATCTGACAGATTTTACGTTGTGTTTGACATGGAAAGGAGGTATTTACAACGGTCGGATTAATATAAATAACAAGAAAGAGAGGAATTGTATGACGAAGATTCAAAAAAGTAAGAAAACGATAGCTTCGTTACTGGCAGGGATATTGCTATGTCAGGTCTCTGCGTTTGGCGTGTCACAGACCAGTGTGAATGCGGAAAATCCGGCAAGGAAGATGAGTTTTGAAGTTGTAGGAGAAGGTTCCGTAACAGTAACAGATGTAGAGGATTGTATAAGAACGGTCCAATCAGGCAGTGAAATAACAGTGCCTGATGGAATGTGTATACGTGTACAATCGGATGCAGAAGAAGACACCAGGATCAGCATGAAGATACTTGATGAAGAAGGCAGATACGAGCTGGAAGACACTTCGGTGACAGAGGGGAAGAGTTACTGGCGTGATATTACAGCTATGGGTATGAACAAGAAAGTAGTCATAACATTCGGGGAAGAAGCAGGAAGAAGCAGTGTATATTCAAGAAGAATGGTACAGGCGCGGGAAAATCAGCAAAAGCCGGAAGTAGGGGATGTATTTACCGGAAATTGTGTGGTCACGGCTGTGAATGGTGGAAACGGTCATACGGTACACGGGGTAACCATGGGCGGATTTACCGGAATCCTTGCCGGCGTTACTGCAAACGGAGGGTGTGCGGATCATACGGCTGCTGCGCCATATACAGGGCAGGAATGCACCTATAAATACACCATCACTGCAGTGAATAAAGCAACGGGAGAAGTTACAGGAAACTTATACTGTACGAGTGTGACTGGGGCAACGGATGGCGTGACAAAAGACAGCAGCGGCAGGCTGATCGGGTATCAGAGAGTCAGCGGAACTGCCGTCATACACCGCAGTTACAACGGGTATGCAAAGTTAAAAAAAGGAAAGACACTGACAACGCTTACAGATGGTAATGCAGAATATTCTTTGGAAGGTGCAGCCTACGGAGTCTATTCAGATCGTGGCGCAACGAAAGAAAACGCTGTATTTACAACGGATAAAAACGGAGAGTCTAATACGCTGGAATTAGAAGAAGGTATGTATTATGTAAAAGAAAAGAAAGCACCAAAAGGATATAAACTGGATGAGAGGATATATCCGGTAACAGTTACATCCGGACAGACAGCAGAAGTAAATGTGAAGGATGTACCGGTGTATTCAGATATAGAATTGCTCCTGGATAAAATCGATCAGGAGAGCAAAGAGGGAAAAGCACTTGGCGGTGGAAGCCTGGAAGGTGCAGAGTTTACAGTACGCTTTTATGCAGGCAGATATACGCAGGATTCTTTGCCTGAAAAACCTTCGAAAGTATGGGTGTTACGTACCAAAAAGGAGAATGACGTCTGCAGAAGTAAACTGGGAAAAGAGTATCAGATATCCGGTGATGATTTTTATTATGCAGAAAATGGAGATAAGCCGGTGCTTCCGCTTGGAACAGTCAGCATTGAAGAAACCAAAGCACCAAAAGGATATATGCTGGAACAGGCTTATATAGAAGGAGATAACGGAAAACTTGCAGAAAATTATTACCTGACACAGATCGTTCAGAATGGAAATCAGACCAATATACAGGGTGGAAACAACTATAAAATAGCAGACCGTATATGTAGAGGGGATATTGAATTTCAGAAAAAAGATGAAGAAACACAGATGGCAATGGCAGGAATTCCGTTTCAGATCACATCGGTAACGACGGGTGAATGTCACCGGATCATGACAGACGAAAATGGATATTTTTCATCGGCATCTGATTATACGAAACACAGCAAAGATACCAATAGCGGACAATCTGAAAGTGGTGTGTGGTTTGGAACGAACAGTAACGGAGAAAGTGTAGAGGTAAATGATGCATATGGTGCATTTCCTTATGATACCTATCGGTTGGAAGAACTTCGCTGTGAAGAAAATGTAGATAAAGTTCTGTATAAAGGAACATTCCGTATTTCCAGGGACCGGTATGTTGTTGATCTTGGGACAATACTTAATCCAGATCTTACAATTGCAACATCAGCAAAAGATGAAGCAACCGGAACACATTATTCAAATGCAGATGAAAAAGTAACGATCATAGATACCGTCACTTATACAGGTTTGAAAAAAGGGCAGGAATATGTCATGAAGGGTACATTGATGGACAGGGAAACAGGGGAAATGATTCTGGATGGCGAAAACAGAAATATTACTGCTTCTAAGAGATTTAAGCCGAAGACAGCCGAAGGCAGTGTGAAAGTGAAATTTGAATTTGATGCAAAGTCTCTGGCCGGAAAAAGTATTACAATATTTGAAGAATGCATGTTGGATAATACAGTGATCGCAGTGCATAAGGATCTGGAAGATGCAGATCAGATGATTCATTTTCCAAAATTAAAAACTTCTGTAAAAGACGAAGTAACAGATATGAAAATGGTAAAAGCTGAGAAAGATATGCGGATTATAGATACGGTAGAATATCATAATCTGAAAAAAGGGAAAAAATACAAGATTACCGGAACGTTAATGGATAAGGAAACAGGAAAAGCAGCAAGAAGTGCGTCTGGCAGAAAGATAACAGAAAGTGTAGAATTTGTTGCAGAAGGAAAAGATGGAACAGCGGAAGTAGAATTTGTGTTTGATGGAAGTAATCTTGCAGGAAAGACATTGGTCGCATTTGAAAAATTATATTATGGTGATAAATTATATGCAGTACATACAGATCTGGAAGATGAAGATCAGACAATCCATGTGCCGTCAGCAGGGACAACGGCTTCTGAAAAAAATACAGGGACACATCATGCATATGCCGGTGAATATGTAGAACTCACAGATACGATAGAATACAGGAATCTACTGCCTGGTGAAACCTACACATTACATGGAACGGTAGTCGAGAAGGAGACAGAACAGCGGTTGAGTGAAGAAAAACAGCAGGAATTTATTCCGGAAAAGGCAGATGGCAGTATTGAAATTGCATTTGAAATCAACGGAACTGATCTGTCTGGAAAAACGGCAGTCATATATGAAGAGATTAAAATAGACGGAAAAAGCATCGCAGAACATAAAGATCCGGAGGCAAAAGAACAAAGTATTTATTTCCCGAAGATTGGTACAAAAGCTATGGATAAAAAGTCAAAGACGCAGGAAGGAGATGCAAGAGAAAAGCAGACAATCATAGATCAGGTGTCTTATGAAAATCTGCTGCCTGGCGAAACTTACATATTAAAAGGCGTTTTGATGGATAAAGTGGACGGGAAAGAAATGACAGATAAAAACAACAGAAAAATCACAGGCAGAACAACATTTACGCCGGAAAAATCAGCAGGAACAGTCGAAATGACATTCGAACTTGATGCACGTGAATTGGGCGGGAAAGCGGTTGTGGTATTTGAGAATCTGTACGATGAGGAAGATCATCTGATTGCAGATGAAGCGAATATAGATAACGCGGATCAGACAATTATATATAAGAATAATGAAAAATCTGCAGTATCGCCGAAAATCAACACAGACAATCCGAAACCATCTTCATCCATCCGTAAATCACCGAAGACAGGAGTGGAAAATCATACATTTTTATGGATGTTGACGCTTGGATCTCTGGGAACAGCGGTTGCGGCCGGAATTGCAATTTATAGAAAAAAACGGGATTGATGAAAGTTAAGCACTAGCGGAAGAAATAGAATCTTCTGTTAGTGCTTTTTGTATAAAAAAAGAAACATTTACTTCTTGTGAAACCAAAGTTATTTAGGTAAACCGTCCGATATTAACACTAAATCTGATACGTTCTATGGTAACTACGCCAAAATTATTGACGCTATTAAAACAAAAGCACTTAACAGTAAAATAATATTACTGACTTTTGCGTATTCATACAATGCGCTTGAAAGTAAATTTAATGAGGCAATTAAAATTTTAGCTAACGCTTATTCTATTCCGTGTATTGACATTAAAACCAGTGAATATTATCAACAATCTAGCATTTACCATACAGGTAAAAAATTTAATCACCCAACAGCACCATTATATAGCGGAATGGCTAACGCAAATACAAATCTATTTATCACATGTGTTGAAAATAGTTACGGTTATTTCAGCAATATAGTATAGTTAACTGATAACATAAATAAGTTTCCCGTTCAGTTTTTGGGTGAAAATAAAATGAGGATAAAGTATAATAGAAACAGAAGGAGATGATAAAGATGGACGGGATTTTTTATGATGATTGGAAAGTACTAACAGAGGCAAGAAATGTTAAATCAGTTTATTTGACACATTTAATCAGAGCATACGACAATGAAAAAGCATATAAAACCCTCGTGGATATATTAGATGACAAAATGTTAAAAGCGTCATTTTCTTTGAGAAATAATATTAGAACTGTAAAAGGAGATAAGAAAGTAGTTTGCTTTCAGGACGCATCATTGGATGGCATAAAGGAAATAATTGAAGGCGAGAGATGGTGTGAAATTCCGCAGAGATATCAAGAATTTGGAATACAGATAGATAAAAGAATGCTTTTTTCTGAAGGAGCAAGACCAGTAATTTACGATGGAAAAGAAATATTCCAATTCATAAGAGAAGATATACATTGGCGAGTAGTTAATCTTGATTTGAACATTAATAAAATGAAATGCTTGGATTGGACGCACGAATGTGAGTGGAGAATACCTGGAGATGTGACGATAACACGATTTCCATTTAAGGTCATTGTTAAAACGGAAGAATATAAGAAACGATTGTTAAAGGAAGATGTAGCCAAAAGACTTGATTTAAAAGAAAAAGATATTATTGTATTCGAAGAAGCCATTACTTAGGTAGTGGCTTCTTCGAATAAATCGAGGTGAATATGGAAATCAGATTTAACGAACTATAGAATTGAGGATTTTCTCCTTCTGCTGTATAATTGCAGTGGAAGGAGAAAAAGAACGTGAATAATAAAAATGGTGAATGGTATAAAAAAACAACAGGGTATATTTGGAAGTTCATAAGATATATTTGGAAATGCATGAATGGGAGAAAATGGTATTCATTATTACTTTTGCTTAGTTCATTATATGTATGGAAGTATCGTTTTGAAATAAATCAGCTGAAAGAATTGAATGCGAAAAATATAATATTTATTTTGTGGATTTTTTTGTTAGCATTTCCGTTATTTTCAGAAATGGAGATACTTGGGATTAAGGTAAAAAAGGAAGTTGAAAAGGCAACTGAAGAAGTTAAAGAATCCTTGAAAAACATTCAGACACAAATCATACAGCTACAAATGAATAATTCGGTATCTAATAAGATTAGTATAGAAAATACTCCATTGCCGTCAGAAAAAACACTCGAGGATATGCAGAAAAATATTTCTGGTTCAGAAAAAGAGGTTTCGGAGTTGGAGATTCAGAACAACAGAGATAAAAATATATTTTTATTCGAGACTAGACAAGAAATAGAAATGGCTTTACGTGAAATATGTGAGAAAATAGGACATCCTGAAATATTAGCGAGTATGGAAATGTTGCGGTTAATAAGTGAGAAGGGACTAATTGACAATGGTACTGAAAAATTAATTATGGAAGTTCAAAAAATTACTAGTCGTGGCATACATGGAGAAATAGTGAGTGATGAATACATAACGTTTGTAAAAACTGTTCGTCAAAAATTATTACAACAGCTTAAAGAAATATCAAAAAAAATCGAATACATCAAATGTCTGAATTGTGGATATTCTGGATATTCGAAAGACGGAAAAATTTGCCCTAAATGTGGTAAAGATTGTTCTGTGGATTTTTGGTAAAATCATGATAAGAGCGGAATTACCGCTCTTATTTTTATGGAGGTATACATGGAAATCAGGGCAAGACCTTAACCAGGTCTTATTTTATTGCATAGAATATAGAAAGAGAGATAGACGCAGTGAAAGAATTATTGTTACAGACGTACACTCTGGTACTTCCTATTATATTGGGTTATATTGTCTGGCTGTTAAAAAATCAGAAAAGAGACAGGGATGCAAATAGCAAAGGAACGATGCTTCTGCTCCGGGTACAGCTGATTGAGTATCACAGCAAATATATGCAGATTGGAGATATACCGTCTTATGCATACGAAAACTTCTGCGAGATGTACGAAGCGTATCATGCGCTTGGTGGAAATGGAATGATAACTAAAATGATGCATGAAATTGAAGAATTGCATTTAAAAAAGAAAGGTGATTAACTATGGAACAGATTATGAATTATGTAAAACCGGAACTTGTGGTTGTAGCAATTGTATTGTATTTCATCGGAATGTGGCTGAAAAAGGCAGAGACGGTGACAGATAAATATATTCCTATCATCCTTGGAGCGGTTGGAATTGCGATTTGTGGAATCTATGTAGTCGCAACCTGTAGCCTTTCCGGTGTGCAGAATATAGCAATGGCAGTATTTACAGCAATCGTACAGGGCGTGCTTGTAGCCGGATTAAGTACATACGTTAATCAGGTTTTTAAACAATTAAGCAAGAAAGAGTAGTAGAGGGTGAGAAATCATCCTCTTTTTAATAGATGAAAGGAGAACTCATTATGGGATGGACAGAATATGAAAAGAAATTAAAGGAATGGTATGGATATAGCGAAACAAAGAACCAGGATGACATTATCATCGATATTTACAATTCGCAGCGTCCGGCCGGTTCTTACAAAATGACACATACAGACCCTTGGTGCCATGCAACAGTGTCAGCAGCAGCTTATGCTTCTGGGAATGCCGGTAAAGTGCCGAATACCTGTTACTGCCCGACCGGTATCAATATTTTCAAACAGTGGGGCAAATGGGTAGGACGTTATACTAATGCGTACAATCCACAGCCGGGATACATCCTCTATTATGACTGGAATAAGGATCTGATATCAGATCATGTAGGAACGATTATCGCACGTAATGGAAATATCCTGACGGTAAGAGAAGGCAATCGAAATGATATGCTCTGCGATCGACAGATCAATGTGGATTCACCGTTGATTATTGGATATGGTATTCCAGACTGGGGAGGAGCAACACAGACACCTGTAGCAACGATTCCGAGCCAAGAGGAAACTAAACGTACATGGCTACAGATCGGTGACACGGGAGCAGAAGTTGAGGATGTACAGCAAAAACTTATTGCTATTGGGTATTTTTTACCTTCCGGTGCGGATGGAAAGTATGGAAAAGAAACTTATACGGCCGTTGAGAAGTTCCAGCATAACGTAGGAATCAAAGAAGATGGCCTTGCCGGTGAAGTCACAAGAGCCAAACTTAACAATGCGTACAATACAAGATCATCAGCAAAAGTCAATAACTCTTGGGTTGCGAGATTGCAAGCGGCGTGCAATGCTCAAGGATTCTCAAACCAGACTGTTGATGGAATAGCCGGGAAAAATACGCTTGCTGGTTGCCCGACTTGCAGAATAGGAGCGAGAGGTGACATCACAAAACTGATCCAGGAGAGGTTAAACAACCTCGGCTACGATTGTGGTTCTGTAGATGGAATCTTCGGGGGCAAAACAGAAACAGCAGTAAAAGCTTGTCAAGAAGCACATGAACTTCAGGCGGATGGCGTAGTTGGCCAGAACACATGGAGAGTTTTGCTTGGACTGTAAGAATATTGGATACTAGATTAAAAAAACAATTTGTCCCATGAGTGTCCCATACAGAGATTTAGATTAAAAGAAAATGCCGGAAACCATCGAGTTTCCGGCATTTTTTCAGTTGAGTTCAATGCGGATAGTGGGACTTGAACCCACACGAAGTCACCTCCGCAAGATTTTGAGTCTTGTGCGTCTGCCATTCCGCCATATCCGCATATGTGTTGTTCACACAACAAAATAAATTATAACTATAAATGTATCGTCTGTCAATCTTTTTTTAAAAAAAAGAAAAGGTGAATGTGACAGATAAGGGAAGAATAAGTAGGAGTAAAAATTAGCCTTTTAAAAAGAAGCAAATTGGTGTATAGTAAGATAGTGATTTTATAAGAAAATGAACTATTTAGGTGGAGAGATAAAATGAGCAGTAAAATTGTTCTGATAGATGGCCACAGTATTTTGAACCGTGCCTTTTACGGGCTGCCGGATCTGACGAATGCAGAAGGCCTTCATACAAATGCAATATATGGATTTCTGACGATTATGTTTAAACTTCTGGAAGAAGAAAAACCAGACTATCTGACGGTGGCATTTGATATCCATGCTCCGACTTTCAGACATAAAATGTATGCAGAATATAAAGGCACCAGAAAGCCGATGGCTGATGAACTAAGGCAGCAGGTTCCTGTGATCAAAGAAGTGCTTCAGGCAATGGGAGTGAAGACGATCGAATGTGCGGGGCTGGAGGCCGATGACCTGATCGGTACACTTTCCAAGCGTTGTGAGCGCAAGGATATGGAAGTTGTGGTTATTTCCGGAGACCGTGATCTGTTGCAGCTGGCGACTGAGCATGTAAAGATCCGAATTCCGAAGACGAAGCAGGGCAGAACGGAGATAGAAGATTATTATGCCAAAGATGTTTTTGAACGCTATCAGGTGACACCGGAAGAATTCATCGATCTGAAAGCGTTAATGGGCGACACGGCAGATAATATTCCGGGAGTTCCTGGTATCGGGGAAAAGACAGCGACAAAGATCATTACACAGTATCACTCGATAGAAACGGCGCACGATCATGTGGAAGAACTGAAGCCGCCGAGAGCGTCTAAATCATTAAATGAATACTGGGATCTTGCGGTGCTCAGCAAAGAACTTGCAACAATCAATGTGAATGCTGAGTTTTCATATGAACTTTCAGAAGCAAAACTGGGTAACATATACACTGAGGAAGCATATGTCTTCTTTCAGAAACTAGAGTTTAAAAATCTTCTTTCCAGATTCGATGTTGCGGCACCGGCAAATAAGATCGAGGATGGTTTCAGGATTATCACTTCAAAAAGAGAGGCAGAAGAGATTTTTGCAAAGGCTGAAAAGGCACAGACGACAGGAACAGTACTTTTTAAAGATATGGAAAATGTATTGCCGTTATTTGCAGATCAGGCCGGACTCGGAGGTATCGGTCTGTGCTTCTCAAATGAAGCAGGCTTTTGTATAAAAACCGGGAATGATATATCAGGAGAATGGCTTTTGGAAAAGCTTGCAGATGTGGCAGAAGCGACAGATACATTTTCGATGTTTCATCTGAAAGAATCAATGGATCAGATTAAGATCCGGAAACCGGAAAATTGTTTTGATGTGAGTGTGGCTGCATATCTGCTGAATCCACTTAAGAATAATTATACATGGGAAGATGTTGCGAGAGAATATCTGGACCTGATGGTTGATGAAAAGGCAGATCAGGAAATAAAGGCCTGCTATGAAGCTTATACAAATTATGCATCGGTAGAAGTCCTGAGCCGGAAATTAGCGGATACGAAGATGGATACCTTATTCCGGGAAATTGAGATGCCGCTGGTATTTACATTGTTCGATATGGAGCAGAATGGTATCCGTGTTGAGGCAGAGGCATTAAAACAGTATGGCAATCAGCTCGCCGGCAAGATCGGTGATCTGGAAAAGGAGATCTACGAAGAGGCTGGCGAAACATTTAATATTAATTCGCCAAAACAGCTGGGTGTGGTATTGTTTGAAAATATGAAGCTTCCGGGTGGGCGAAAGACAAAGACGGGTTATTCCACTGCTGCAGATGTTCTTGAAAAACTGGCGCCGGAACATCCGGTAGTTGCAAAGATTTTGGAATATAGACAGTATACAAAGCTCAAATCCACATATGCGGACGGACTGGCAAATTATATTCAGGATGATGGAAGGATTCATGGAAAATTCAATCAGACGATTACGGCAACCGGAAGAATCAGCAGTACAGAACCAAATCTTCAGAATATTCCGGTGCGGATGGAGCTTGGCCGCCTGATCCGTAAAGTATTCATTCCGGAAGATGGATACCGGTTCGTGGATGCCGATTATTCACAGATCGAACTTCGCGTATTGGCACATTGTTCCGGAGATGAGCATCTGATCCGGGCATATAAAGAACAAAGTGACATTCACCGTATTACAGCCTCACAGGTATTTCATATACCGTTTGACGAGGTGACTCCGCAGCAGAGAAGGAATGCTAAAGCCGTAAATTTCGGTATTGTGTATGGAATCAGTTCATTTGGACTTAGTCAGGATCTGAGCATTACACGAAAAGAGGCTGCAAAATATATTGATGATTATTTTGCAACCTATCCGGGAATCAAGACATTTCTGGATCATGCAGTGACACATGCAAAAGAAGAAGGGTATGTGGTAACACTGTTCGGAAGAAGACGTCCGGTTCCGGAGCTTTCTTCCAGTAATTTTATGCAACGTTCGTTTGGAGAGCGGGTGGCAATGAATTCTCCGATTCAGGGAGCGGCAGCAGATATCATAAAGATTGCAATGATCCGGGTGAATCAGAAACTGAAAAAACAGAAGATGAAATCAAGACTTGTCTTACAGGTGCATGATGAACTTCTGATAGAAGCATACGAACCGGAACTGGAAGCAGTTCAAAAGATTTTAAAAGAAGAGATGGAGCATGCGGCCAAATTAAAGGTGCCGCTTGAAATAGACATGCATACAGGAGTGAACTGGTACGAAGCAAAATAAGAGGTGTGAGAGATGAAGATTATAGGAATTACCGGAGGAGTAGGCGCAGGGAAAACACAGATTTTGGAATATCTGAATAATAAATATGGTGCGACTATTTGTATGGCAGATGAAGTAGGAAAGAAACTGCAGAAAAAAGGAACAGAATGCTTTGATGAAATTGTTGCACATTTCGGAGAGAAAATTCTGGATGAAAAAGGAGAGTTGGACCGGACAAAGCTTTCAGACATTGTTTTTGCCGACAGGGTTGAACTTTCTGTACTGAATGGGATTGTACATCCAAAAGTAAAAGAAGAAATTCAGAAGAAGATTGCAAGAGAAGAACGCAAAAGTACGAATCTGATGCTGATTGAAGGAGCACTTCTGATCGAGGATCATTATGAGGAGATCTGTGATGAACTTTGGTATGTGTATGTGGAAGATTCGATCCGCAGAAAACGTCTGAAATATGCAAGAGGATATGAGGACTGTAAAGTGGATCAGATTTTCGAAGCACAACTTCCGAAAGATCTGTTCATGCGTCACTGTGACCGGGTGATCGACAACAGCGGACAGTTTGAAGAGACAAAGATCCAGCTGAATAAGATCATAGAAGACTTATAGAAAGGCAGATAATATTTAATATGAGATTATGCAGTATTGCAAGTGGAAGCAGTGGAAACTGCATCTATATAGGAGATGATCAGACTCATCTTCTGGTTGATACCGGTATCAGCAAGAAAAGGATAGAAGAAGGGTTGGCAAAATTGGATATAAAAGGAGATGAACTGGAAGGTATCCTGATTACACATGAACATGTGGATCATATTCAGGGACTTGGTGTGTTCAGCAGAAAATATGAGATTCCAATCTATGCGACACCCGGAACTATTGCAGGAATCCGTAATTATAAAAAATTAGGAAACCTTCCGGATGGACTATTACACGAGGTAGATATAGATCAGCCATTTTCGCTGGGAACACTGAATATTGATCCGTTTGCAATCTCCCATGATGCGAACGAACCATCCGGATACCGGATAGATAATGGAAAAAAGGCAGTCGCAGTTGCAACAGACCTTGGAATATATGATGATTATACCGTAGAACATCTAAAAGATTTGAATGCGGTCGTTCTGGAAGCAAATCATGATATACATATGTTGGAAGTAGGACCATATCCATACCCCCTGAAACGGAGAGTTATGGGAGATAAGGGACATCTGTCTAACGAATTGTCAGGAAAGCTTCTTTGCGATATATTACATGATGACTTGCAGTATGTCGTTCTTGGACATTTAAGTAAAGAGAATAATTATGAAGAATTGGCATATGAGACGGTCAGACTGGAAATCAGCATTGGTGATAATCCTTATAAGGGAAATGACATTCCGATGATGGTAGCTAAACGGGATCAGGTATCTGATATCATTGCATTATAAGAAAAGTAGAATGTAAGAAAGAAACAATGGCGAAGACAATAGGAGGAAAACAAATCATGAAGAAATGTGTAATCACAGTTGTAGGAAAAGACACCGTAGGTATTATTGCAAAAGTATGTGAGTATCTTGCAGGAGCAAATGTTAATATCCTTGATATCTCTCAGACCATCGTAGATGGATACTTTAATATGATGACGATTGTTGATGTAACAAATTGCAGCAAAGAAGTGGCTGTGGTTTCAAAGGAGCTGGAAGAGATTGGAACTTCTATCGGTGTTGCCATTCACTGTCAGAGAGAAGAAATATTTGAAAAAATGCACAGATTATAAGCAAATTAAAAATATTCACGGAAAGGCAGGAAAAACATATGATAAACAGATATGAAGTATATGAGACAAATCAGATGATTGCAGAGGAGAATCTAGATGTACGTACAATTACCCTTGGAATCAGCCTGTTGGATTGTATAGATGCAGATCTTGATAAATTAAATGAAAATATTTACAACAAAATCACTACCGTTGCGAAAGATCTTGTGAAGACCGGAGAGGAGATCGAGCAGGAATTTGGTATTCCGATCGTTAATAAACGAATCTCCATAACACCGGTAGCACTGATCGGCGGTGCGGCATGCAAAAGTCCTGAGGATTTTGTTACGATTGCAAAGACATTGGATAAAGCTGCAAAAGAAGTCGGTGTAAACTTCATCGGTGGTTATTCGGCGCTGGTGTCAAAGTCTATGACAAAAAGCGATGAGAACCTGATCCGCTCGGTTCCGCAGGCACTTGCATGTACAGACCGTATCTGCAGCTCGATCAATGTGGGATCAACGAAGACCGGTATTAACATGGATGCAGTACGTCTGTGTGGTGAAATTGTAAAGAAGACAGCTGAAGCAACAAAAGAAAATGATTCTCTCGGATGTGCAAAACTTGTAGTATTCTGTAACGCGCCGGACGATAATCCATTTATGGCAGGTGCATTCCTTGGTGTAACAGAAGGAGATGCTGTGATCAATGTCGGTGTCAGCGGACCTGGTGTTGTAAAGCATGCGATTGAACAGGTGCGGGGCAAAGGCTTCGAAGAGTTATGTGAGACGATTAAAAAGACAGCATTTAAGGTGACTCGTGTCGGACAGTTGGTTGCCGGAGAAGCATCCAAACGTCTTGGTATTCCATTTGGAATTATTGATCTGTCACTGGCACCGACTCCGGCAATTGGAGACAGCGTCGCAGAGATTTTGGAAGAAATCGGTCTGGAACGTGTTGGTGCGCCGGGAACGACGGCAGCGCTTGCAATGTTAAATGATCAGGTTAAAAAGGGCGGTGTTATGGCTTCTTCTTACGTAGGCGGACTGAGTGGTGCTTTTATCCCTGTAAGTGAAGATAAAGGTATGATCGATGCAGTGGAAATGGGTGCACTCACAATTGAAAAACTGGAAGCAATGACATGTGTATGTTCGGTAGGACTTGATATGATTGCGATTCCGGGTAAGACAAGTGCTTCTACTATTTCCGGAATTATTGCAGATGAGATGGCAATTGGTATGGTGAACCAGAAGACGACCGCAGTACGTCTGATTCCGGTTATTGGAAAAGATGTCGGAGAGACGGCAGAATTTGGTGGGCTTCTCGGTTATGCACCAATCATTCCGGTCAATGAATATGACTGCAGTGCATTTGTGAATAGAAAAGGAAGAATCCCTGCTCCTGTACACAGCTTTAAGAACTAAAAAAAGAACAGAGCTATAAGAAAAACGTGTGGCATATGATAATGAATACAATTTATATTATCATATGCTACACGTTTTTGTGCCGGGACAGGAAAGGAGCGCTGCTGACGAAAGAATGATTTATATACTATACATGTATGATTTGCTTTTGGTATTCGTTTATGAAAGGAATTCCGAACTTGTCGGACACTACGCTTTCGTATAGATCTGATGCAAAAGTGGTCTGATCCAGCATTCGTATTGTTTCCGGAAGAAGCGAATCTGTCTGTCCTAATTTTGTAATAACCGGAATGCTGGCGTTTTCTTTTATCTGACGCAGCACATCGGCATGTTCTTTACGAAATCCAAGAATTCTGGTATAGATGCAGGAAGATTCCCGGTATCTCAACATATCTTCTTTTTTTACGGCTAACAGAATATGCAGCAGACCTCTGCTGATACGGCTGTAAGTCAGTTCTTTTGTTTTTAAAAGCTGACAGAACTGTTCGAAGTTCAGAAACTGATTCCGGTTTCGGATGATACGGTTTGCAAGATCCTCGGATATATCCTGATACTCACATAGAGATCTCCGGGTTTCGCAGAGCAGGCGGTATTTTAATAAAAGGGAGAAATCATTTGTTTCAATGGGACAAGATTGATTCCATGCATCCCGTAACAGACGCAGGGCGTTTTCAGGAAGCTGGTTCTGCAACAGTTCGGAGAATCCGTCCGGTGTCTGCTGAGGATCTGCCGGATATCTGCTGAATGGCCGCTCCTCCCAATGTCTCAGGGCATTCCGAATGGCAGATGCAGAACTTGACTGTGGCTGAAGTTTTGTGTCGTGGTATCCGGAAGAGTCCCGCTTTAACGTGTATGGTACAATCCTGCTGTTCTGCTTTTTCAGTGCTTTCAGATATTCAATCCCAAGAATATTATTGGGTTCAGAAAGAATCTGTGAAACGGAAGCATCACCGGTTAATTTTTCCAAAGCCTGGTGTCTGGCGGCAGGAAAAGAATGCCCTTTTTTTAATGCATCCTGAAGCATATGGCTGTAAGTATCTGATTCGGAGAGAAGCAGCTGTGCAATATGCTGTAAAACAGAAAGCTCTCCGCATTCACTTCCAAAGCATAATGTATCGATGCATCCCAGACCTTCCAGAATAGAGATGGCGCCTTGGGCGAAGAATTCGGCACTGCCGGATGCATAGCAGACAGGAAGCTCGCAGATAGCCGATGCGCCGTTTAGAAGTGCCATATGCGCACGGGAATGCTTGGATAGAAGCGCAGGAGTTCCGCGCTGTACATAATCGCCGCTCATGACGATTACAACCCGGTCGGCACCGGTTAGTTCCCTGGCTCTTTCTATATGATAAAGATGTCCGTTGTGAAATGGGTTATATTCTGTAATAAGTCCAACAGTTTTCATGAAAATCTCCTTGTATAACATTCTGAAATTGATTATACTATACAATGATTTGGTACGCAAATGGGATGTTTGCCGGGCAAGATCCGAAGAAAGGAGGAGGCATATTATTATGGAAGAAAATATGAATGAGGAAGCCTTAACGGCAGACGGGCAAAAAGACGATGATATTGATTATGTAGAAGACAGAGAAGAACTGACTGAAGAACGTATTAAGGATATGCTGGATGCCCGGGAATATAAAGAATTGAAAGAGGAACTGGAAACAAATATGTATCCGGTGGATCTTGCGGAGATTCTGGAAGAATTTGATCAGAAACACATGGTGCTGGTATTCCGTCTGCTTGCAAAAGAAGAAGCGGCAGAGACATTTTCATATATGAACAGCGATATGCGCGAAGACCTGATCAATGCACTGACGGATTCCGAACTGGAAGAGATCATGGAGGAAATGTATCTGGATGATACCGTTGATGTACTGGAAGAGATGCCTGCCAACGTGGTAGACAGACTGCTGATGGTGACAGATGCGGAAAAACGTCAGCAGATCAATCAGCTTCTTCAGTATCCGGAGGACAGTGCCGGAAGTGTGATGAATGTAGATTATATTGCACTGCGAAGAGAGATGACGGTTGCTGATTCCATATTAAAAATAAGACAGGTTGGTCTCAACCGGGAGACGATTTATACCTGTTATGTAACAGAACAACGTCATCTGATCGGGCAGGTTGACATAAAAGAACTGCTGACCAGCAGTGAATCCAAGACGGTTGAAGAGATCATGGATACAAATATGTTGTATGCCCGTACGACAGACGATCAGGAAGACGTTGCCAATATCATTACAAAATATGGTCTGATCGCATTGCCGATCGTAGATCATGAAAACTGTATGGTCGGTATTGTAACCGTTGATGATGCGATGCAGGTACTTCAGGATGAGACAACGGAAGATATCAGCATCATGGCCGGTGTCAATCCAAATGAAGACTCGTATTTCGGGACATCAATATTCGAGCATGTAAAGAGCCGTATTCCCTGGCTGTTGTTTCTGATGCTGTCTGCGACGGTAACACAGATGATCATGAACAGCTACGAGAATGCACTGGCACTGATGCCGCAGCTAGCAGGATTTGTTCCGATGCTTACCGGAACCGGAGGAAACTGTGGATCACAGAGCTCGACACTTGTGATCCGCGGACTTGCTGTCGGAGAGATTGAATTTTCGGATCTATTTAAAGTAATCTGGAAAGAAATCCGCATTGCATTCTGCATCAGCATCATACTGTCTGTGGTAAATGGAATCCGTATCATGTTGATGGGACAGGGAGATGCCATGATGGCATTTACCATTGGTCTGACGATGGCTTGTACAGTGTTGATCGCAAAAGTAGTCGGATGTACACTCCCTCTGATCGCTAAGAAAATCGGACTTGATCCGGCAATCATGGCGACACCGCTGATCTCTACACTGGTTGATATCAGCACGATCAGTGTATATTTTGCGATCGTGAGTTACGTATTTCACTTATAATACTGTGAAATTGCAATAGTTTTTGTCAAAAGCAGGATAAATATTGTACATTGTACGCAAAAAGAGACATAAGATTACCGTAAGAGCCCTTGTCCGCAAGGGTTCTTTGTATTATAATGAAAATACTGAGAAAAATATTTGGAAAGGAGTCTATTTATCATGGGATTTATAGATGAAATCAAAGCAAAAGCAAAAAGTTGTAAAAAAACAATCGTTCTTCCAGAGAGCGAAGACATCAGAACTTATGAGGCAGCAGAGGCAATCTTAAAAGAAGGGACAGCTAATCTGGTCCTGATCGGAAGCGAAGAAGAGATCGCTAAGAATAAAGGGGATTTCGATATCACAGGAGCAACAATCGTTGACCCTGCTACATACGAGAAAACAGATGAATATGTAGCAACACTTGTTGAACTGAGAAAGAAAAAAGGAATGACAGAAGAACAGGCAAGAGAGATTCTTCTTACTAATTACTTATACTATGGTGTAATGATGGTTAAGATGAAAGATGCAGACGGAATGGTATCAGGAGCATGCCACTCTACAGCTGACACACTCCGCCCATGCCTTCAGATCCTGAAGACAAAACCAGGAACAAAGCTTGTCTCAGCATTCTTTGTAATGGTAGTACCTGATTGTGATATGGGAGAGAACGGAACATTTGTATTCGCTGACTGCGGACTGAACCAGAATCCTACATCCGAAGAGCTTGCAGCAATCGCTCAGTCTTCAGCAGAAAGCTTCAAACAGCTCGTTGGTGCTGATCCAAGAGTTGCTATGCTTTCTTACTCAACAATGGGAAGTGCAAAACACGATGACGTAACAAAAGTACAGGAAGCTGTTAAGATCGCAAAAGCTGAGAATCCGGATCTTATGTTAGACGGAGAGATGCAGCTTGATGCAGCACTTGTTCCTTCTGCTGGAGCAGCTAAAGCACCAGGAAGCCAGGTTGCAGGAAAAGCCAATACTCTGATCTTCCCTAACCTTGATGCAGGTAACATTGGATACAAACTTGTTCAGCGTCTTGCAAAAGCAGAAGCTTACGGACCAATGACACAGGGAATCGCAGCACCTGTTAACGACCTTTCAAGAGGATGCAGTGCTAAGGATATTGAAGGTGTTGTTGCAATCACAGCAGTTCAGTGCCAGAATCAGTAAGAGATAAAGTAAGAGGAGAAATAATATGAAAGTATTAGTAATGAACTGCGGAAGTTCATCTTTAAAATATCAGTTGATCGACATGGAGAACGAGAGCGTTCTTGCAAAAGGTATCTGTGAAAGAATCGGAGCCGATGGATCTGTATTAACACACAAACCAACAGGAAAAGATAAATATGTTGTAGAGCAGGCAATGCCAGATCATGGTGTAGCAGTACAGTTAGTACTGGATGCTTTACAGGATAAAGAGCATGGTGTGATCGAAAGTGCGGATGAGATTACAGCAATCGGACACCGTGTACTGCATGCAGGTACTATTTACAGTGATGCAACACTTGTAACAGAAGACGTGAAGAAAGTTGTTCGTGACTGCTTCGACCTCGGACCTCTTCATAACCCTGCAAACCTGATCGGTATTGAAGCTTGCGAAAAAGCAATGCCTGGCAAACCGAATGTAGCAGTATTCGATACAGCATTTGGTATGAATATTCCAAAGAAAGCAGCTATGTATGCAATCCCATATGAATATTATGAGAAATACAGCATCAGAAGATATGGTTTCCACGGAACAAGCCATATGTTCGTATCTGGTGAAACTGTAAAACTTCTTGGAAAAGAAGATGCAAAGGTTATTGTATGTCACATTGGTAATGGTGCAAGTATCTCCGCATCTATCGGTGGAAAATGCGTAGACACAAGTATGGGACTTACTCCTTTGGAAGGACTTGTTATGGGAACACGTAGTGGAGATGTTGATCCTGCAGTTCTTCAGTTCATCTGCAATCATGAAGATATCAGCGTAGATGAGATGCTGAATATCCTGAACAAAAAGTCAGGACTTCTTGGAATCAGCGGTGTGTCTTCTGACTTCCGTGATGTAAGACAGGCAGCTGTTGACGGAAACGAAAGAGCACAGCTTGCAATGGATACTTACAAATACCGTGTTGCAAAATATATCGGATCTTATACAGCAGCAATGAACGGTGTAGATGCAATCACATTTACAGCCGGTGTTGGAGAGAATGCTCCGGACCTCAGAAAAGACATCTGTGATTACCTTGGATATCTTGGCGTAGAGCTCGACGAAGAAAAGAATGAGAATGTTCACGGAGAGACAACCGTAATTTCTACACCAGAATCAAAAGTAAAAGTAATTGTCCTTCCTACAAACGAAGAGTTAGCTATTGCTCGTGAAACAGCAAAATTAGTTTAAGACTAAATGACTAAAAGAATGTAAATTTCTGTTGACAAAATAATTTTACATGATATAATAGTCTAGTGTGTGAATAGGAGACGATACTATGATATTAAACCTATCCGACGTTCTGTCTGAGCAGCATAAAGCAATACATGAATCTGTTCCGATCGAAATGACTTGTTTCAAGTCTGAGATGGGAGATTATGCAATTACAGAGAAGACACCACTTGAATTGTCTGTAGAATATGCAGGTGACCGCAAGTTGGAAGTGACTGGTAAAGCTGAGATTACATCAGTTGCACCGTGTGACAGATGTCTGGAAGATGTAGAAGTGAAGGTGACACTTGACTTCAAGCATAAGATTGATACAGAGTCAGATGCATATGATCAGTCAGAAGATTTAGACGAGAATAACTATATTGACGGATATAGCTTAGATGTAGAACAATTGGTCTACAACGAGTTATTGGTAGGGTGGCCGACGAAAATTCTATGCAGCGAAGACTGTAAAGGTATTTGCAACGTATGTGGTCAGAACCTGAATAAAGGTACCTGTAACTGTGAAGATACGGGGCTCGACCCTAGAATGTCAGTTATCCGTGATGTATTTAAGAATTTTAAGGAGGTGTAACCTATGTCAATTTGTCCAAAGAATAAATCTTCTAAAGCAAGAAGAGACAAAAGAAGAGCAAACTGGAAAATGAGCGCACCAAACCTGGTAAAATGCAGCAAGTGTGGCGAATTAATGATGCCTCACAGAGTATGCAAGGCTTGTGGTTCATACAACAAAAAAGAAATCATTGCTCAGGATTAATTTTTGAAAAATGATAAAAAGAGACGATCGGTTTTGGTCGTCTCTTTTTTTGACTGAATTTTGTATAAAATAGTGAAAAAAAGATAAAATGATTACATTTTGTGTTGCAACATTTTCTGAAAGTGTTATAATTTTAACCAGATATAGAACGTAGTCTATAGATAAACTGCCGATGGGGAAAGTGAAAATTCATTTTACAGGCAAAGAGATGGACTATGTAGCTAAGGAGGAAAACAGAATGACAGAAGTAGCAAAGCGTATTGAAAAGCTTCGCGCACTGATGGCAGAGCAGAATATCGATGCATATGTTGTACCAACTGCAGATTTCCATCAAAGTGAGTATGTAGGAGAGCATTTCAAAGCAAGAAAGTTCATTACTGGATTCAGTGGTTCTTACGGAACGGCTGTAATCGCAAAAGATGATGCAGGTCTGTGGACAGATGGAAGATATTTCACACAGGCACTGACCGAGATGGAAGGCAGTGGAGTACGTCTGATGAAGATGTTCGTTGATGATACACCTTCTACAACAGAATGGCTTGCCCAGAAGATCCCGGAAGGCGGTAAGGTCGCATTTGATGGTCGTGTCCTTTCTATGGGTGAAGGACAGGAATATGAAGAAGTATTGGGTGCAAAGAATATCACGATCGAATATGAAGTAGATCTGATCGACCAGATCTGGGAAGACCGCCCGTCTCTTTCTAAGAAACCTTGTTTCTTCCTGGAAGACAAATACACAGGAGAGAATGTTGCATCCAAGCTGAAACGAGTTCGTGAGAAGATGGCTGAATACGGAGCAACGGTACATTTGATTGCGTCTCTGGATGATAACGCATGGCTTCTGAACTTCAGAGGAGATGATATTGACTTCTTCCCATTGGTACTGGACTATGTGATCGTACGTAAAGACAGTGTAGATCTGTATATCGATGACAGCAAACTGAATGACCGCATCAGAGAAGAGATGGCAAAGAATAATGTTAACATTCATCCATACAATGACATTTACGAAGATGCTAAGAAGATTGGTGCAGATGAGGTTGCACTGATTGACCCGATGAAGATGAACTATGCACTGTATAAGAGTCTTCCATGTAAGGTAGTAGAAGGAGCTAATCCGACTATCTTGATGAAAGCAATTAAGAATGCTGTTGAGATTGAAAATATCAAAAATGCAGAATTGAAAGACAGTATTGCACTGACGAAGTTCATTTACTGGGTTAAGAAAAATTATGACAAGATGGAGATTACAGAGCTTTCTGCTTCAGATAAACTGACAGCTCTGCGTGCAGAACAGGAAGGATATATCCGTGACTCATTCGAACCTCTGCAGGCTTTCGGTGAGCACGCTGCAATGATGCATTATGCACCGTCTAAAGAGACAGACGTTGTATTAAAAGAAGGCGGTATGCTTCTGAGCGATACAGGCGGCGGATATTATGAAGGTTCTACTGATATTACCAGAACAACAGTACTGGGACATATCACACCGGAACTGAAGAAATATTACACAGCTGTATACAGAGCAATGCAGCACTTAAGCGCAGCAAACTTCCTCTATGGTAACCACGGATGGTCTCTGGATGTATTGGCGAGACAGCCAATCTGGGATATGAACAAAGACTTCCAGTGCGGAACCGGACATGGTTTCGGATATCTTGGAAGTATCCACGAGCCGCCAACAGGATTCCGCTGGTACATCGTTCCTTCTAAGAACGAACATCATCAGTTTGAGCCTGGTATGGTAATTACAGATGAGCCGGGAATCTATGAAGAAGGAGATTTTGGTATCCGTATCGAGAACAACCTGCTTACTGTAAACGGTGAGAAGAATAAATATGGACAGTTCATGCACTTTGAGACTCTGAACTTCGTACCAATCGACCTTGATGGTATCGATCCGGAAGAACTGACAAGATCAGAGAAAGAATGGCTGAATGATTATCACAAAGCCTGCTACGAGAAGGTTGGTCCATATCTGACTGATGAAGAAAGAGAATGGCTGAAAGAATACACAAGAGCTATCTAATACTTCTAAAGTACATAGAAAAAGCTGCAAGTAAGTAACTTTACTTACTCATAAGAAAATTTAACTGACAAGGGGTGTCAGAAAATTATAATAAAAAAATGCCGCGGACCAGCGGTCTGCGGCGTCTTTTAAGAAAAGGAGAATAGGTAAAATGGCAAAAATTACAGAAGGATATATGCCTTTCCATGGCTATCAGACATATTATAGAATCGTTGGAGAACAGAAAGATAACGGAAAAGCTCCGTTGATCTGCTTACACGGTGGACCTGGATCTACACACAACTATTATGAAGTCCTGGATAACGTTGCAGATGATGATGATCGTATGATCGTTATGTACGACCAGTTAGGATGTGGTAAATCTTATCTTGACGGACATCCGGAGATGTGGACACAGGATCTCTGGCTGGATGAATTAGATGCTTTAAGAGAACACCTTGGATTAAAAGAATGCCACATTATCGGACAGTCATGGGGCGGAATGATGCAGATTGCATATGCCATCGAGCGTGGAGCAGAAGGGGTAAAATCCTTCATCATTTCTTCCGGACATCCAAGCAGCAGCCTGTGGGCAAGAGAAGGTATGCGTAGAATTAAGATGATGTCTGAAGAGGATCAGGCAGCAATCAACGATGCTCTGGAGCGCAATGACTTCACAGGAGAAGCTTATCTGAAAGCAGTAGATAACTATATGGACAGATACTGTAATTACTGGAGAGAAGATCTTCCAGAGTGCTGTACAAGACCTAAGAAATCCGGTGGAGAAGCTTATCTGTATGGATGGGGACCGAACGAATTCGTTCCATCTGGTACACTGAAAGACTTCGAGTACATCGACAGACTTCACGAGATCAAAGTTCCATCACTGATCATGAGTGGTATCTCTGATCTGTGCTCACCATTAGTTGCAAAGACTATGGCAGATGAAATCCCGAATTCTAAATGGATCCTCTGGGAGAGAGCAAGACATACAACATTCGTAGACAGACACGATGATTACTGCGTAGAGCTGATCAAGTGGATGAACGAATACGATAAATAAAATACATAAAATGATTTGAAAAAGATCTCCGTCATTTGACGGGGATCTTTTTCAAATGCGATATCTGTAAATTAATAGTGACTTCACTGCGTAAATGTGATAAAATAAATCGTCTGGCATATAAGAATAATCAATGTCTGATAATATAATCTGATAAGAAAGAGGGAAAGTTCTGATTGATTGTAATCATGGAAAATCAGAACTGAAAGAGAGATGGAAAAAGAAAAAAATAACAGAAGTTCCTTTTCAGGAAAAATAGGATTCGTTCTGTCTGCGGCAGGCGCATCCGTCGGTCTGGGAAATATCTGGAGATTCCCCTATTTGGCCGCAAAATATGGTGGAGGTATATTCCTCCTGATCTACATCCTGCTTGCGCTGACATTTGGTTATACAATGATCGTTGCGGAATCAGCTCTTGGACGTATGACAAGAAAGAGTCCGGTTGGTGCGTTTAAAGCCTTTGGCAAAAAGGCCGGATGGTTGTCGTTCGGTGGATGGATCAATGCAATCATTCCTGTTTTGATCGTACCGTATTATTCTGTCATCGGAGGATGGGTAATTAAATATTTTGTGGAATACCTGAAAGGGAATGGCGCAAAATTAGCAGAAGATGGATATTTTTCAAAATTTATATCCAATGGCCTTTCTACGGAAATATGCTTTATTGTTTTCTGCATGTTCACATTGATCATTATCTATGCGGGTGTCCGTAATGGAATTGAACGTGTTTCCAAGTTCATGATGCCGATACTGGTGGTATTGTCTGTGATCATTGCAATCTATTCGGTGACAAGACCGGGTGCGCTGGCTGGCGTGAAATACTTCCTTGTACCAAATCCTAAAAACTTTTCATGGATGACGGTTGTAACAGCCATGGGACAGATGTTCTATTCTCTGTCAATTGCTATGGGTATTTTGGTCACATTTGGCTCTTACATGAAAAAAGACACGTCCATCGAAGATTCGACAAGGAATGTTGAAGTATTTGATACTGCAATTGCAATTATGGCTGGTCTGATGATTATTCCGGCTGTATTTGCATTCTCAGGTGGAGATCCTGATACGCTGCAGGCAGGTCCGTCATTAATGTTTATTACAATTCCAAAGGTGTTTAACAGCATGGGATTTGGAACGTTTGCAGGAATCCTGTTCTTTTTACTTGTATTATTTGCTGCTGTTACAAGTTCTATCGCATTAACAGAAAGTGCAGTTTCTACTGTAGAAGACGAATTAAAATGGAGTCGTAAAAAATCCACGGTTATTGTGGGATTCATTATGATTATTCTCGGAACATTGTCATGCCTTGGATATGGACCATTATCATTCGTAAAGATTATCGGAATGCAGTTCCTGGACTTCTTTGACTTCCTTACCAATTCTGTAATGATGCCGATTGCTGCGTTGATGACAAGTTTATTTGTATCTAAAGTAGTTGGTGTGGATCGTATGGAAGAAGAAATCCGGCATGGGGAAAGTAAATTCCGCAGAAAGAAGATATTTGTCGTAATGATCAAGTATCTGTGCCCAATCTTTGCTATTATTATTCTGGTCAGTTCGGTAGCAAATGCATTTGGGTGGATTTCAATGTAAGTGTATTGGGATTTAATTTATTAACTGGGGAAGCGGCCTCTCAGTCCTTGAAGGAAACAATAGATAAGGCTTCTTGTTCAGG
>NZ_WWSA01000008.1:0-91691 GCF_009875615.1 Dorea sp. BIOML-A1 | reverse complement strand
CTCAAACATTCGTTTGTCTCAAGCGACAGCTTATTAAGAATATCACAAGCAGTTGTGTTTGTCAACTGTTATTTTATTCTTTTTTCGAATCAACTTTTATTGATTCAAAAGATAATTTATCATCTCAAGCATTAACATTGTTGTCTTTCAACCTTGTCTCTTGCGACGACTAAGTTAATATATCATAGCAGTCGAACTTTGTCAATAAGTTTTTCTAAACCTTTTTTATTCATACTGCTTATATATCAACCAAACGGAGAAAGAGGGATTTGAACCCTCGCGCCGCTATTAACGACCTACTCCCTTTCCAGGGGAGCCCCTTCGGCCAGCTTGGGTATTTCTCCATACAGAAATGTCACCAGCAGCTTCCTTGCATACTTTGACATATAAAAAACTACCAGGATAAAACTTGGTAGTTTTTATAAAGCGGAGAGGGTGGGATTCGAACCCACGCGCCCTCTCGGACAAACGGTTTTCAAGACCGCCTCGTTATGACCACTTCGATACCTCTCCAACTATTTATTTGTCTGCCGCTTCCGTATCACCTCAGCGACAAGATGTATTCTATCATAGCTTTTTGCTGTCGTCAATACTTTTTTTAAACTTTTTTATTTTTTTGTATTTTTCTTATTTTCCTGTATTTTTTGTATATAAATACAGTTCTTTGCAAAGACTTATTCACAGACTCCGGTCAGCTTTTTATATGCTCAATAAATCCTTTTGCGGTATCCAAATCTTCCGGTGTCGTAATCTTAATATTACAGTAAGAACCTTCATATAGTTTCACCGGAATCTGCATTTCCTGCTCTACCACCATGGCATCATCCGTTACATTTTCCCTGTCATGTTCCATCAGATTCTTATATGCCTGCGTAATAAGCTCTGTCTCAAATACCTGCGGAGTCTGTACAATCCATACATATTTACGTACAGGTGTATTGACCGCAAATTGATTTTCATCTACGATCTTTACTGTATCCTTGCTTGGCACACCTGCTACACATGCTCGATTTGCCTTTACGCATGCATAGCCTCTCTTTATAATCTGTTCGTCTACGAACGGTCTGGCACCGTCATGAATATAGACATAACCTTCTTTTGCCTCTTCTCCGGCCATACCGTCACGAATAGCCTTTAACCCATTCCAAACAGAATCATAACGTTCTTTTCCGCCCGGGATTACTGCACGCACTTTTCCAAAATGATATTTATTTACAATTTCTTCTGTCACATAGTCTTCCTGCCCGGCTCCGGCTACCATGATCACATCATCAATAATTTCTGACTTTTCAAATGCTTCCAGGCAGTAACAGATAATTGGTTTCCCACATAGTTCTATATACTGCTTCTGGATAGATGTCCCCATTCTTTTTCCCTGTCCTGCCGAAAGTACGATCGCCACACATCGCTTCTTCATTTGTTGTTCACCGCCTGTTTCTTGAAATTAACGCTCACCGAGTTTCAGATTAGGAACCGCATTTAGATCCCATCCGCTTCTGGTTCCATTCATGTATTCGTAATAAGCCGCTACCCCGATCATCGCTGCATTATCCGTACAGAAAATCGGAGATGGATAATAGAATTTTACTCCCCGATCTTCACATGCTTCTTTCATAGCTGCACGGAGAGCACTATTCGATGCCACACCGCCTGCAATGGCAAATTTATCTACCTTATATTCTTCCACCGCATGCATAGCTTTCGCAACCAGTACATCGGTAACTGCTTTCTGGAAAGAAGCTGCGATATCTGCCTGGTTGTATTCTTCACCCTTCATCTTGCATCCGTTGATATAATTCAGAACAGCTGATTTTAATCCGCTAAAGCTGAAGTCATATGGTGCATCTTCTATATTTGCACGTGGGAATGTGATAGCATCCGGATTTCCTTTCCTGGCCACCTTATCAATCTTCGGTCCTCCCGGATAGCCCAGTCCGATTGCACGGGCCACCTTGTCAAATGCTTCTCCTGCAGCATCATCTCTGGTTCTTCCGATGATATCAAATTTACCATAATCTTTTACACGTACCAGATGTGTATGTCCTCCGGATACTACCAATGAGAAAAATGGCGGTTCTAATTCTTTGTGTTCTATAAAATTGGCTGCGATATGTCCTTCGATATGATGCACTCCGACCAGTGGCTTACCTGCAGCATATGCGATTGCTTTTGCTTCTGCAACCCCCACCAGAAGTGCACCTACCAGCCCCGGTCCGTAAGTCACTCCGATCGCATCGATATCATCCAGTGTTACCTCTGCTTCTTTCAGTGCTTCCTCGATAACCTGATTAATCTTTTCGATATGTTTTCTGGAAGCGATCTCAGGCACAACACCTCCATACAGCGTATGCAGGGCAATCTGTGAAGAAATGACATTGGACAGTACTTCCCTTCCATTCTTTACAACTGCCGCTGCTGTCTCATCACAAGAGCTTTCGATCGCCAGTATTAATACATCTTTTGTCTCGCTCATATTTTCCCTCCTAATCTTCAAATACCAGTTCTACCGAGCGCTTATCTTTTGCTGCGATTGAATTCGGGAATATTGCCTTGACATCGTCCATATATTCCTCTGGTTTTGTCAGTGACGGGCTATAATGTGTCAGCCACATTTCTTTTACTTCTGCTTCTTTTGCAAGCTGTGCCGCTTCGTAGAATGTCATATGCTTATATTCTTTAGCTTTCTTCTGCTTATCCTTTTCGCCATACATTCCTTCACAGATAAAGAGATCCGAATGCTTTGCATTCTGCTTAATAGATTCCGTAGGTCTCGTGTCTGTGGTATACGTAAGCTTGATTCCTTTTCTTGCCGGCCCGAGTACCATATCCGGTGTATATACATGTCTCTTTGTCTCCACCGTCTCGCCTTTTTGTAATATTCCCCAGTACTCCTGTGGAATATTCGATGCCTTCGCTCTTTCTACATCGAATTTTCCTGCACGGTCGATCTCCATCGTATACCCATAACAAGTCACATTGTGATTTACACGAAATGCTCTCAGGCGGTAGCCATTCATCTCAAATGTCTGCTCTGCCTCTGTGATTTCCATATATTTAATCTGGAATGGCAGCTCCGGCGCGATCACGCGCAGTGCATTCACCACTCGTTCCAGTCCTTTTGGTCCGATTAATGTGAGCGGCTTGGTACGGTCCGCATTTCCCATAGTGAGAAGGAGCCCCGGAAGTCCGCTGATATGATCTCCGTGATAATGCGTAAAACAGATCACGTCGATCGGTTTAAAGCTCCATCCCTTTTCTTTTATCGCAATCTGTGTCCCCTCTCCACAGTCGACCAGAAGACTGCTTCCATTGTAACGCACCATCAGGGATGTAAGCCACCTGTATGGCAATGGCATCATCCCTCCGGTTCCTAACAAACATACATCTAACATAATTTTCCTCTATTCCTCTTCCATTTTAATCTTAAAGTTCCTTGTCAGTTCATCATAACAGGATTCACAAAGGTCAAAATGATCTCTCCGGTTATCTTTTTCCGAAAAATATCCCCATCGCTTATCCACTGTCAGGACGTCTTCCTGCGGAACCCCTTCTACGACCGGAATCACTCTTCCACATTTGTTACATACAATACTGGTTACTTCTTTTACTTTTCTTGTCTGTTCCTTAAACTGGCGCATACCATTCCTCCTGTAATCCTGTCACCGTTTTTTCCGGTGTTTTTCATACATTACATCGTTTTCTTTTCATTATTCTCTGTCTGTAATTTTCTCAGTTACGCCTATATTATAGCTTTTCATCTGTATGCTGACCAGTGGAAAGTGCTGTAAGAATTACCATTGTTTCCTACAGATTTACGGACATCAAAACAGCATTTTCTTTGGGATTCTCATAGTAATTCCTGCGGATCCCATCTTTCGTAAATCCACATTTTCCATAGAATTGTCTGGCAGCTTCATTGTTTTCTCTTACTTCCAGCATGATTCTTGTTATCTTCTGCTCCCGACAGAAGTCAAGCAGTTTCCGGAACATCTGACTGGCTGCCCCTTGTCTGCGCACAGAATGTGCCGTTGCAATCCTTGCAATTTCACCTTCCTCTAATACGTAATAGAAGATAAGATATCCGGCCATTCCTTCTTTTGTCTTTGCCACAAATATTGCGGCATTCTTCTGCCTCCACGTCTCTTCCAGACTTTTCAGACTCCATGCATCAGGAAATATCTCTCTTTCCAATGCAGCAATCTCCGGAAGTTCCGGAAAATCAGCCTCACTTATTTCAATCATTTTATCTGATCCCATCTGATTTTCTAACATTCCATGATATCCCTTATCAATTCATCTACCACTTCCGGTTTTGTTGCCCAGCTTGTACAGAATCTGACTGCGCTTTCGGTATCCGATACCTTCTCCCAGAATTCAAATACATATTTTTCTTTTAATTTTTCGATATGACTGTCCGGAAGGATCGGGAACTGCTGATTCGTATAGGAATCGTAACGCAGACCATATCCTTTTTCCAGAAATATCTTTTTAAGCTTCATTGCCAATTCGTCTGCATGTGCGGATATCTTAAAATAAAGATCATCCGTAAACAGCGTATCGAACTGAATACCAAGAAGACGTCCTTTTGCCAGCATTCCGCCATTCTGCTTGATCATATAGCGAAAATCTTTCTTCAATGCCCGGTTAGTGATCACAACAGCTTCACCAAATAATGCGCCCACCTTAGTTCCACCGATATAAAATACATCTGTATACTTTGCAAGATCTGCAAGTGTGATATCATTTGTCTCTGCCATCAGCCCATATCCCAGACGTGCTCCGTCAAGAAACAATAACATACCATATTTTCTGCATACTTCATGCAGATCCGCTAATTCCTTCTTTGTATACAGTGTTCCGTTTTCCGTCGGATGGGAAATGTATACCATCCCCGGCTGTACCATATGCTCCTGACTTCCATCCGTCCAGTGAGCATGGCACATCTCTTCTACTTGTGCGGCAGCAATCTTTCCATCTTCACTTGGAAGCGGCAGTACTTTATGTCCGGTTGCTTCAATTGCCCCTGTCTCATGTACATTGATATGCCCGCTTACCGCCGCGACCGCTCCCTGATATGGGCGGAGTGCCGCACTGATCACCGTTGTATTGGTCTGTGTTCCTCCTACCAGGAAATGCACATCCATATCCTGACATTCACACAGATCCTTAATCTTCTGTCTTGCACTGTCGCAGTATGGATCCAGCCCATATCCGTTGGTCTGCTCCATATTCGTCTCTATCATCCTCTGCATAATTGCCGGATGTGCTCCTTCTGTATAATCGCACTGAAATCTATACATGCTCCATTCTCTCCTTCCGTTCTCTTTCTGCCTGAGACACACGGAGATACTCCGGTTCATGCTCCATCGCAGTTTCAATCTTTCCTTCTTTATAATACTGCATTCCCAGTGTTCCTACGGATGCAGCTCTCTGCCGGTTCATATTTGCCGGCGCAAATGTAACCGCTTCTCCCGGCAGGATCTCTTCTGTGATCTTTGTCTTATGCACAGGGACCCCGTCGCCAAGGAAGGTTACTCTTCTTCCTTCTTTTAAATACTTTTTCAGCTTTTCTCCCAGTTCTTCTATCGGAACTGCCATCTGGTCTTCCAGTATGTGAAGCTTCTGCCCGTCAAATTCATAGATTCCTGCATACACCTGCCCGCGTCTTGCATCCATAATCGGACATACAACATCTGCAATTCCACACAGATTGCAGGCAAGTCCCTCCAATGTCGGAATATGAATCAGTGGTTTCTCAAGCGCAAGTCCAAGTCCCTTGGCCGTTGCAGAACCGATACGAAGTCCCGTAAATGATCCCGGCCCTCCGGCTACCGCTATCGCATCTACGGTATGCAGATCCAGTTCTGTCATCTTCACGATCTCGTCCAGCATCGGAAGTAATGTCTGTGAATGTGTCTTCTTATAATTGACTGTATATTCGGCAATGACCTGGTCATCCACTGCCCCGTCTTCTACTACAGCTACACTGGCGACCAGTCCTGAGCTGTCTAATGCTAATATTCGCATATTGTAATCCTCCGGTAATCGAATCCTTTTTCCAGATCCTTTTCTATCTTAATCTCTGTGTAATGTTCCGGTAATATCTCTTCAATCAGATTAGCCCACTCGATCAGGCTGACGCCCTCTCCGTAAATGTAATCTTCATAGCCAATCTCATCCATCTCTTCCACATCACCGATTCGGTACACATCAAAATGATAAAAGGGAAGTCTTCCTTCATCATAGATCTGCACAATGGTAAATGTAGGACTGCTGACCGGTTCATCTATCCCCAGTCCTTTGGCAAGACCTTTGGTAAATATCGTCTTCCCGACACCCAGATCTCCCACCAATGTATACACCTGTCCTGCGCAGGCTTTTTCACCCAGACTAAATCCCAGATCCCAAGTCTCTTTCTCACTGTTTGTCTCTATTATCATAAGCTCTCCCTTTCCATTTTTTGAAATCACTGTATTCAGTATCTTTAAGTATAACACATCTTTTTTTCTTCTGCTACTCATGATATACTTTCTGATAACAGCTTAAATATATTAATTTTTATCAATAATGGAGGAAAACGTATGAAATTCACATTTTATCACAATAACATTAACGTTGCCGATCTTGACAAGTCTATCGAATTCTACCAAAAAGCACTTGGACTTAAGCTTACAAAAGAGACAGAAGCTGCCGACGGAAGCTTCAAGCTGGTATTCATGGGAGATGATACCACCCCGCACAAATTAGAGCTCACATGGCTGCGCGATATGGACAGACCTTACGATCTCGGAGACAATGAAATTCATCTGGCAATGCAGACAGATGATATGGACGCGGCACTGGCATTCCATAAAGAAATGGATTGTGTCTGTTTTGAAAACCCGGAGATGGGTATCTATTTTATCAATGATCCGGATGGGTATTGGGTGGAAATCTGCCCGGCGGAATAAATTTAATTGGGATTTAATTCAGAAAGGCTGTGGATACCCGAACCGGAATAAAGCTTGGAAAGGCGTTCCTGTTCAGGTTCCATCGGCGGGTCAATTCTAAAGGGGCAAAATTCTGCTAAAAGCAGGCTTTCAAAATTTGAAACTCGGCATATGCCTCAGACAGTCAAATTTTGAAAACCCAACGCAGAATTTTGTCCCTTAAGAATTACCAACGCCTCTTTCACATTCACTGGAACACCTTTCCAAGCTTTATTCCGTGTGTATCAAATGCCTTACGAATGAAATGACAAGTGCGTAACCGTAGTGGCCTCCACCGGGTTACACTTCCGGGCATTTCATTTATTAGCATCCGCTGCCAGTCACGACTTGAAGAAAACAATAGATAAGGATTATTGTGAATGTGGAATGCCGTTAGAAACAATTAGAGAGTCAGAATCACCGTTAAAGGAACGAAGCGAACGTGTTTGAGGCGAACGCCGAGTTTGAGCGTAGTTCCTTTGCTTTTAGGTGATTCTGACTCTCTTAGTGTTTCTTATGGTATGGAACCTGAACAAGAAGCCTTATCTATTGTTTCCTTCAAGGACCGAGAGGCCGCTTCCCCAGTTAATAAATGAAATCCCAAATTACGCATTCATCTTCAATATCGGACTGATTTTTTTATAAACCAGGAACACGATCAAAGATACCAGTATACCTTTCAGCAGATTGAATGGTCCGACTGCCAGTATCACGAAAGTCTTAAGGTCTGTGATATGTTTGTTTACGGCAGTTCCCATTCCAACCAGGCCGTCGATCGGCATACCGAATGCTTTGGCATATGCCGGTAGTAATACGAAGGCATTCAGAAAACATCCGACTACTGTCATGAATACGGTTCCCGCTGCCATTCCGGCTACTGCTCCGGTTCTGGTATGTTTCTTATGGTAGATCAATGCGGCCGGCACAACCAGTGAACAGCCGATCAGGAAGTTTGCGATTTCTCCGACTCCCGCTGTCATAGTTCCGTTGATTGCAAAGTTCAGTAAGATCTTGATAAGTTCTATTGCCGCTCCGGCGAGTGATCCCATTGCAAAGCTTCCAATCAGGATTGGTACTTCGCTGAAATCTATCTCATAGAAGGACGGAGCGAACGGAAGCGGAATTTCGAACAGCATCAATACTGTTGCGATTGCCGATAACATACCAATCTGTGCCATTGTCCTGATTTTGTTTCTGTTTTTTTCATTTTGTCTTGTCATTACTTTTGTACTCATCTTTCTTTCTCCTTTAAATTGAATTATATTCTAAAGGAAGAAACTTCTTATTTTGAACCATACGATATTCACATTTCAGACAAAAACCCCGTCACCCAAAAGGGCAACGGGGCAATCATATCATTCTGATAATTCTGTAAATATCATATCATCCTTCTCTCATCCAGACTTTACTGTCGGTTCCGGAATCTCACCAGATCGGCTGATCATCACATTGATAACATCTGTCCAGATATCTCTGACCAGAAATTCTTCAAATGACCAGTTCGCGGACTTTACCGCCGGTTGGGAATCACACCCTGCCCCGAAGAATCTTCTTTCGTCCTATATTATAGTACGGCATATCCGTCTATGCAACTATTATTTTGTGCTCATCTCACGGATCAGTTTTCTGATCGGAAGAACAAATGTCGGAGATACAGACAATTCATCGATTCCCATCTTAAGGAATGTCTCTGTCAGAGTCATATCTGCTCCAAGTTCTCCGCAGATACCAACCCAGCATCCTGCTTTGTGTCCGTTTTCGATCGTCTTCTGGATCATGCGGAGCACTGCAGGATGATGTGAATCATAAATGTTGTCAAGTTTGCTGTTCTGTCTGTCAATTGCCAGTGTATACTGAGTCAGGTCGTTTGTTCCGATGCTGAAGAAGTCAACTTCCTCTGCCAGAAGATCGCTGATCATCACTGCTGCCGGTGTCTCGATCATAATACCCTGTTCAACTTCACCGTACTCGATTCCTTTTTCTGTCAGTTCTGCTTTGATAGACTCTACGATCTTCTTGATCTCTTTCACTTCATCTACAGAAATGATCATTGGATACATAATTCCAATGTTACCATATGCGCTTGCACGAAGAAGTGCCCTCAACTGTGTACGGAAGATATCTCTTCTGTCCAGACAGATACGGATCGCACGGTATCCCATGGCCGGATTTTCTTCATGATCAAGGTTGAAATAATCCACCTGCTTGTCCGCACCGATATCCAGTGTACGTACAATTACCTTCTTACCTGCCATGTTCTCGGCTACTGTCTTGTATGCCTGGAACTGTGCTTCTTCATCCGGATAATTATCCGCTTCCAGATATAAGAATTCACTTCTGAACAGACCGATTCCGGCCGCATCATTGGCCAGTACACTTGTAACATCTTTTACACCGCCGATATTTGCATATAATTTGATATGTTTTCCGTCTACCGTTATATCTTCTTTTCCTTTTAATTCCTGAAGAAGTTCTCTTGCTTTGATGTCTTCTTCTTTCTTTTCCTGCATTTTCTTTAAAGTTTCTTCATCCGGATCAATGTAGAATGTTCCTGTGTAACCGTCTACAACCGCCATCTTTCCGTTCCACTCTTCTTTAATATCAACTTCGATCAGTGCCGGGATGTTCATCGTTCTTGCAAGGATTGCTGTATGTGAATTTGCAGATCCAAGTCTGGTTACGAATGCAAGGAGCTTCTCCTTGTCCATCTGGACCGTCTCACTTGGTGCAAGATCTTCTGCCACAACGATCACAGGTTCATCACCGATGGCTCCACCGCTTTCGTTCCCACTTAAGATATTTACCATACGTTCCGAGATATCTTTTACATCTGCTGCTCTCGCTTTGAAATAATCATCTTCCATCTCTGCAAACATCTTCGCAAAGTTATCTCCTGTTGTAGCAACGGCAAATTCTGCGTTTACCTGCTGTGTCTCGATGATATTAACAACAGAATCAATATAATCATCATCTTCCAGCATCATCTGATGTACTTCAAATACAGCAGCATTCGCTTCTCCGACTTCTTTTAATGCTTTTTCATACAGTCCCTGTAACTGCTCTGCTGCCTTTGCGCGTGCATCCTCGTAACGTTTGATCTGTTCTGCAGTATCCTCTATTTTCACACGTTTTACAGGCTGTTCTCCCTTCTGGTAGAACAATATTTTTCCAATTGCAATTCCTTTAAATATTGATTTGCCAGTATATTTCTCCATAAATGATACCTCGTCCTTCCTTCAATCTTTGTTAACATTCTAACTCACAATACCTGTAAAGTCTAGTTTTTCGTAAGATTCAATTCGTCGTAACGCAGCTTTTCCATTGTAAATCCGCGTCCTCTTACCTCATTGATCTGCGTGATCGTGATAAATGCTTTCGGATCGATCTCCTGAATCGCCTCTTTTACCGAATACAGCTTTCTGCTGTGGATAACACATAATACGCCCTGCTGCTTCTGCTCTCCATAACCGGTCTCGATGTCTACCATCGTCACTCCGGCATCAATATCCGTTAAGACTTTCTGACGGATTTCTCTGTATTTGTCCGAAATTACAAATAACTGGATCTGTGACTTTCCAAGAAGCATCACCCGGTTCAGCACAACCGTACTTAAAAACAAATTCAGAATACCATACAGTATCTGTTCCGAATCTGAAAACAGCATCTGAAATCCCAGCACCGAAAAATCTACGATATACAAGAATACCGCTACCGGGACATGAAACCATTTGTGTAACACAAGTGCCAGTATATCGGTTCCACCGGTAGAAGCACCTACTCTTACCACCAGTCCGATACCGATTCCAAGGAGAACCCCTCCATATAATGCCGCAAGCATAGCATTATTCTCCGTCACTTTGTCTATTCCCGGAATGGACTGTGCCATCGACAGGAATATTGGATAAATAAAGGAACTGATGATCGTTGTCAATGCAAACTTCTTTCCCAAAAATACTGCACCGAGAACGAACAGCACCGCATTGATCGCCAAAATAATCATCGATAGGTTCACCTGAAAATAATGGCTGATCGTAAGACCGATACCAGTCGCACCTCCCATAATGATCCCATTCGGCACGATAAACGCTGCCACAGCAAACGACAATACAAGATTGCCGACCAGAACTCCCAGAATGGTTTTGATTATTTTTTCCCAACTTTTTTTCATGTGCTCCATCCTCTCTCCGTACTTTCTTTCCCGGATTATGAAATTCCTTTCATCGTAAGCTGGATCCTCTTCTTCTTAAGATCCACGCTCATCACTTTTACATCCACGATATCGCCAACGCTTACCACTTCCAGCGGATGCTTGATGAATTTCTTATCCGTGATCTCGGAAATGTGTACCAGTCCATCCTGGTGCACTCCGATATCTACAAACACGCCAAAGTCAATGACATTTCTTACGGTTCCTTTCAGGATCATGCCTTCCTTTAAGTCTTTCATATCTAAGACATCTGTTCTTAAGATCGGTTTCGGCATTTCGTCACGCGGGTCACGTCCCGGTTTTTCCAGTTCTTTCACAATATCCCGGAGGGTGATCTCTCCAATCTCCAGTTCCCCGGCAAGTCTTGCATAGTCTTTGATCGTGAGGGAAAGTCCGGTTAGCTTTCCTCCGCTGATGTCTTCCAATGAAAATCCCTGTTTCTTCAGCAGTTTTTCTGCAGCTTCATAGGACTCCGGATGTACACTGGTTCCGTCTAACGGATTCGTACCATTCTGGATTCTCATGAATCCGGCGCACTGCTCAAAGGCTTTTGGTCCGAGTTTTGCAACTTTCAAAAGTTGCTTTCTGTCTGTGAATCTTCCGTTCTCTTCTCTGTATGCCACAATATTCTTAGCAATTGCTCCGGATATTCCGGAAATATAAGAAAGGAGCGGTGCCGATGCCGTATTCAGGTCAACTCCGACTTTATTTACACAGTCTTCCACAACACCGGATAAAGCTTCACTTAACTTTTTCTGGTTCATATCATGCTGATACTGTCCGACACCGATGGATTTCGGATCAATCTTCACAAGTTCTGCCAATGGATCCTGCAGTCTTCTTGCAATGGATGTCGCACTTCTCTGTCCAACGTCAAACTTCGGGAATTCTTCCGATGCAAGCTTACTTGCCGAATATACGGAAGCTCCTGCTTCATTTACAATTACGTACTGCACTTTCTGCGGAATCTCTTTTAATAATTCTACAATGAACTGCTCAGATTCTCTGGATGCGGTACCATTTCCAACAGAGATCAATGTAATGTTATATTTTTCAATAATCTTTTTCAGCAAATCTTTGGATGCCTGGATTTTCTTCGGTGTCGTCGGAGCAGTCGGATAGATAACCGTTGTTCCGATGACTTTACCGGTCGGATCTACAACTGCAAGTTTACAGCCGGTACGGAATGCAGGATCCCATCCAAGTACAGTCTGTCCTACGATTGGCGGCTGCATCAGAAGCTGATGCAGATTCTTCTTGAATACGCTGATTGCCCCGTCTTCTGCCTTCTCTGTCAGGTCACTTCGTATCTCACGCTCAATCGCAGGTGCAATGAGACGCTTATAGCTGTCCTCTGCCGCTTCCTTTAAGATCGGTGTGGTATACGGATTATCACTGTGGATCATCTTCTTTTCCAGATATCTTAAGATATCGTCCTGCGGTGCTTCAATCTTCACCGTAAGGAACTTTTCTTTTTCTCCACGGTTCAATGCAAGCACTCTGTGTCCGGCAAGTCTGTTTACCGGTTCTTCGAAATCATAATACATCTCGTATACAGACTCCGCATTTTCGTCTTTTGCCTGTGAGATTACTTTCCCGTGCTGTACGGTTGCTTTACGGATCCAGATTCTGTAATCTGCTTCATCCGATACTGACTCAGCAATGATATCCTTTGCTCCATCAATTGCTTCTTTTACAGAATTCACTTCTTTTTCCGGATTCACATATTCTTCTGCATACACTTCTACCGGTTTATCTGCTTTTTGAAGCGTGATGACTGCTGCAAGCGGCTCCAGTCCTTTTTCCTTTGCGATCATGGCACGTGTCCGGCGTTTTGGACGATACGGACGGTAGAGATCTTCTACCACAACCATCGTCTCTGCTGCCAGAATCTGCTTTTTTAATTCTCCGGTGAGTTTTCCCTGTTCCTCTATACTTGACAGAACCTGTTCTTTCTTTTCTTCCAGATTGCGCAGATATACCAGTCTCTCATACAATGTTCGCAGCTGAGCATCGTCCAATGTTCCCGTGACTTCTTTTCTATATCTTGCGATAAACGGGATCGTATTGCCTTCATCGATTAATTTTACCGCCGCATCGACCTGCCATCTTTTGACTCCAAGTTCCCCGGTAATCACCTGATTAATATCCATATGTTTTGTCTTTCCCTTTCTTGCCGTATTCAAAGAATTTGTACTTCTTTATTACGCGGATAATTATAACTGAATTCCCCACTGTATGCAATGGCGTCTATAATACAGAGTTCACTCTGTTTTCTTGAAAATATATTTTCTCTATGTTATACTGAAGCTACTTGAACTTATCAGAAAAACAGAAATACTTAAAGGGGCTTTTACTTATGAATCAGGAAATACAAGGACTCTCAAAACAACAACTCAAATCCAGGGAAACACGTGCCAAGATCTTTCAGGCAGCCAAACGGATCCTGCAAAAGCAGGGTTATGAGCAGCTGTCGATCAAGAATATCTGCGAAGAAGCCGGTGTCTCCAATGGAAGTTTTTATCATCATTTCAAGACAAAAGATGATCTTCTTTCTTATTATATTGAAGAACAGCCGAGTATGGATCCTGATCTTCTTGATCTTCCGTCCAGTGCTGCCGGGACAAAAGAGGCAATCATCTCGGTTTACTTGAATTATGTTCACTACTGCGAAGAGCTCGGAGTTGAATTTATGGCCAATTACTATACACCTAAGAATCAGTCCCTGAACCCTTTGATCCGTACGGAAAGACCATATCCGATCATCACCGTTCACGATTATCTGAAACGCGTAATTGATGCCGGAATCATTTCCCCTCCTGCTGATCTGGAGGATATCACAACCGACATCCGTATGATCGTAATCGGAAATGTATTTGAGTGGTGTTTAAAGAGTGGCGATGCTGATTTTGAGGGTAATATGCGCCGTTCCCTTACTACTTATCTGAACGGATTGTTCTGATCATTTTGAAATCTATGAATTAGCAAAGGATGAATACGGTATGTACACGTTTATTGCCAATCCCAATGCCAGATCCGGCAGAGGGATTCTTCTCTGGAAACAGATTGAAAAAATTTTGCTGGAAAAAGAAATCGCATACAATGTTTTATTTACGAAATATCAGCATCATGCCACCCGCCTGGTGCATGATCTGACTTCCGACGGTGCTCCTCATACGATTGTTGTCCTCGGAGGAGATGGTACTTTAAACGAAGTAATCGATGGGATCAGATATCTAGACAAAGTAACACTGGGATATATCCCGCTTGGTTCAGGAAATGACTTTGCCAGAGGTCTGGGACTTCCGACGGACATCCACAGTGCTCTGGAACAGATTCTTTCTCCTTCGCATTACACCGCCATGAATGTCGGTGTACTGGATTATGAAAATAAACACCGGCGTTTTGCCGTAAGTACCGGTATCGGCTTTGATGCCGCAGTCTGCCATCAGGTAATGGTCACGCCGCTCAAAGCTTTTCTGAACCGTCTGAAACTTGGGAAACTTACCTATCTCGGTGTTGCACTTCATAAACTGCTTACATTAAAACCGGTCACAATGACTGTCACAACCGAAACCGGTGAAACAAAAACCTATCACAAAGTCTATTTTACAGCAGTTATGAATCTGAAATATGAAGGCGGCGGATTCAACTTCTGTCCTGCCGCCAGCGGGACCGATGACAGACTGGATATCATTACTGTCTCAGAACTGACACGGCTTAAGGTTCTCTGCCTGCTTCCGACAGCATTCAAAGGATGGCATACCCGTTTCCGTGGAATCACTCTGGACACCTGCACAGAAGTCACGATCACCAGTGACTGCGCACTGCCTGTACATACCGACGGCGAGCCGGTCTTTCTGCAGTCTGACATCCATGTACATCTGGAAAAAGAGAAGTTACGTATTATTACGCCTTGTAAATAATTCTGTACACAGGGAGGTTATTTTATGCGTTTACTAATTGCCGGAATTATTATATTTTTCACATCGTTCTACTTTTATCTGATCTGGCCGAGGCTGTCCCACAAACAGCAGATCCGCCCATTTCTCCATACTATGTTCGCACACCGCGGATACCACTGTATTGAAAAGGGAATTCCGGAAAATTCCCTTTCTTCTTTCCGGGCTGCAATCTCACACGGATACGGAATTGAACTGGATGTACATCTGTCAACCGACGGAAAACTTGTCGTATTTCACGATGATGATCTGTCACGTATCTGCGGACGCCCGGAAGCAGTTGAGGTACTTCCGTCAAAAGAACTGCAGCGCTGCCGGTTACAGGATACCACTGAAACCATCCCTCTTTTTTCTGAGGTACTTTCTCTGGTAGACGGGCAGGTGCCGCTTCTGATCGAACTTAAGATTCCGAAATCTTCTCTCAGTATCTGCGAAAAGACATGGGAAGCCCTGAAAAACTATAACGGTCCTTATATGGTGCAGTCCTTTAACACACTTGGCATCTGGTGGTTCCGCCGCCATGCGCCACATGTCCTGAGAGGTCAGCTTTCTTCCAATCTGACTGCAGACAATCTTCCGGAACCATGGATACTGTCTTTTATTGTAAAACATCTGCTCGGCAATGTACTCGGACGTCCTGATTTTATCTCGTATAAACTCGCAGACCTTCCGAGATTTGAAGTATGGTTTTTAAAGCACATTCTGCATCTTCCGATTGCTGTATGGACACTTCGTACACCAGATGCGTTAAAGAAAGGAACACTTTCTTACGACATGCAGATATTTGAGAAAAAGAAAATGTATTATTAATTTTGTTAATATTCCATGAACATTATTGTTGATTCATTTTTTTCATGTTATAATGCGCTTTGAAACGAGATAAGATAATAACAAAGGCTTAAAAAGGGGTAGTTCATATGAAAGCCATTGATAAAGCAAAGAGTTTTTTGAAGAAGTACCGTCATGCATGGGTATTATCATACTTTCTGATCTATATGCCATGGTTTGTTTACCTTGAAAAGCGCACAGATGTACGACATTATATGATACACTCTCCAATTGATAATCATATTCCGTTTATTGAATATTTTATTATCCCTTATTTGTTGTGGTTCATATTCATTGCTGTAACTGTGGCTTATTTCCTGATTAAGGATAAATGGGGATTTTACAGACTATGTGCTTTTTTATTTTCAGGTATGACAATCTTCCTGATCATATGTACGGTCTTTCCAAATGCATTAAATTTAAGACCAACTGTATTTCCACGAGACAATATGTTTACCGATATGGTAAAAGTTCTGTATAAAACAGATACACCGACGAACGTGCTTCCAAGCATCCATGTATTCAACTCTATCGGTGCAGGCATTGCCATCTCACATAGTAATGATCTGAAAAAGCACAGATGGATCCAGATCAGCGCTTACATTCTGGCTGCACTTATCATTCTGTCCACAATGTTCTTAAAGCAGCATTCCGTGACCGATGTGATCACAGCTGTTACGATGGCATGCATTATCTATCCATTCGTATATGTTGCAGCAGACAAGAAAGCTCCTAAGCTTTCCCAGCAGCCGACGTAATATGAATAATTATGAATCTATAGAAAGATGCAGGTAACTGTTATATAACTGACAGTTATCTGCATCTTTTTAATTTCCATTGTTTTTCCGATCACTACCGTTCAATCCCCGCATACCCTGTATACTTTTCAAACGCCGACGGAATAGAATACTCCTTCCTGATCTCCTCCGGATGAATAAACAGAAATCCTTTCTCATTCGTCTTCTCCAGCTCATCTACGATCACCTCATATCCTGTCATATGCCATTCGATATGACTGAAGATATGCTTTGCTTCCGGAAGTTCCTGCACACGGACCGGCATCAGACCAATCGTCTTGCTGTACTCCGTAACTTCGTCCATCGAAAGCTTACCTTCCACATTCGGAAATTCATACAGTCCTGCCAGCAGACCTTTTGCCGGACGCTTCCGGATTGCAATCTGCTTACCGTCTTTGAATATCAGAATGGTTCTTTCTTCAATCTTTCTGGCTTTTGCCTTTTTCTTTACCGGTATCTCTGTCGTTAGATTCTCCTTGCACGCAATACAATATTCTTTTACCGGACATTCCTCACATTTCGGTTCTCCGTTCGGCACACACACGATTGCTCCCAGCTCGATCAGTCCCTGATTGAAATCACTGGCAGCATCGGATGGTATCACCTGTTCCAGTGTGTTTTCAATCTTCTTACGGACACTCTGCTTCATGATATCTTCATAACTTCCGGTGATCCTGGAAATCACCCGGAGTACGTTACCATCCACTGCCGGCTTCGGGATTCCGTATGCAAATGCGCTGATAGCTCCCGCCGTGTAATTGCCGATTCCTTTCAATTGCAGAATTTCTTCATAAGTATCCGGAAATATGCCTTCATGATCAACCATGATCTGCTGTGCTGCCTTCTGCATATTCCTGACACGGTTATAATATCCAAGACCTTCCCATAGCTTCAGGAGTTTATCCTCTTCTGCTTCTGCGAGATCCTTCACTGTCGGAAGTGCTTTTAAAAAGCGGTCGTAATATCCTTTTACAGCTTCCACCCTTGTCTGCTGCAGCATAATCTCGGATATCCACACCCGGTAAGCGTCCGGGTTATGGCGCCACGGAAGATCTCTTTTATTCTCGCGGTACCAGTCCACTAGAGGTTGTACGATCTTAACAAGGTCTTCATCTTTTTTTTCTGTATTTTTCATTTTCTATTGCTTCCCCATTTATTTTACTTTCTCGAACATATGATTCATTATAACTTATCATTCTATATAACGTCAAAGCCCTTTTCCTGGAAATGTCGTCCCGATATCGACATCCTCAGGAAAAGGGCTTTAAGAGAAGGGAATGTGGCTGATCCCTGCCACTAACAATATTATCGTTTGATATTATTATATTCCTGTTTCCTTTATATTTCCAATTGGTTATTCTCATATACTTATAGAAAGATTCTATATATTTTTTAAGCTGATTCTTATTTCTTTGTTCTATAGAGGTTATCTATTCCAGCTGTCTTTTATCGGAAAAAGCAATTGGAAAATTTAATTAGAAAAGTCTATACTATTCATAGAAAATAAATATGAATATTTAGGAGGTATTCGGTATGTCAATTACAGCTGAAACAGCGAAAGCACATGCAAATGATCCTGCCGTATTATGCTGTAGAGCAGAAGGCGGAATTACAATTGAACCGGCAAACTTAGAGGATCCTGCAATCTTCGATGAATTAGTAGATTCAGGTCTTTTAAATCTTGACGGATGTCTGAAGATCGGACAGGTTCTTGGGGCAAAATTAACAAAAACAAGTGATTCCCTCTGTCCACTGACAGCAGATAACGTAGAAGGATTCAAATCAGATGACGATTTAGCAGCAGAAGAAGCTCCTGCTGAAGAGGAAGTTCCTGCCGAAGCCGCACCTGTTGCAAGCGTTCAGGGTGCTGTTACTACAATTAAACATGGTAAAGTAGTCATCTCTATCAAAGAAGGAAAAGATATTTATCTTGAACTTCCTATCTAATTTGAAGAGAACCTATGAAAGTATACGAATAGCAAAAGGCAGATATCATTATACAGATATCTGCCCTTTTTATTTCTGCTCCCAGACAGGATACTCTCTATTCTTCTCTGTCCGCTGCTTCTTCAACTTCTTCCATCCAGTTCATTCTTCCGTAACGCAATGTCACTGCATAGATCTCTTTCTGTAATTTCACAGATAATTGATTCTTGCGGATTCTCCATTTCCAGTTCGTTCCGACCGTTGACGGTGTATTCATACGGCACTTGTTATCAAGACCCAGGTAATCCTGCATCGGGATCACGCACCATTTTGCGGCACTTCTCATGATCAGGCTGATCAACGGCTTATTCAGTTCTGCTTCCGGTGTGTAAGTATCACAGAGATACTCGCGGGTCAGCTTCTGCTCATCCTTACTGATGCTTCCCCACCAGCCTGCAAGCGTCTCATTGTCATGTGTTCCTGTATAAGCGACACTGTTCACCGGATAGTTATGTGGCAAATAGTCATTCGCACATCCCGAATCTCTCGAGTCAAATGCAAATTCCAGAACCTTCATACCCGGGAATCCGCTGTCCCTTACCAGCTCACGTACACTGTCCGTAACATATCCAAGATCTTCTGCGATGACCGGTTTTTCACCCAGTGTTTCTCTTACTTTCCAGAACAGATCCATGCCCGGTCCTTTTTCCCAGTGTCCGTCTACCGCCGTCTCTGCCCCATATGGAATAGAGAAATACTCATCAAATCCACGGAAATGATCGATTCTTACCACATCGTACAGGCGGAACACATATGCCAGACGAGATATCCACCACTGATATCCTGTTTCTTTATGATATCCCCAGCGGTAGAGTGGATTTCCCCATAATTGTCCGGTTGCGGAGAATCCGTCCGGCGGACATCCTGCAACAGCAACCGGTACATTTTCCTCATCTAACTGGAACAATTCCGGATGTGCCCAGGTATCTGCGCTGTCCATTGCAACATAAATCGGGATATCACCGATGATCTGAATGCCTTTTTTGTTCGCATAGGTTTTTAACTGCATCCACTGTTCATAGAACTTGAACTGCATATACTGATGGAATTCGATATCAAAATACAGTTCTTCACGGTAATAATCCATCGCAGGTCCCCAGCGCAGCTTGATATCATCTGCCCACAATTTCCATTCCACGCCGTCAAATCTGTCTTTTACCGCCATGAATAATGCATAATCTGACAGCCACCAGCTGTTCTCTTTTACGAACTGCTGATACGCTGCATTCTCATGTACATTACTTCTTTCGTAAGCTTTTCGAAGAAGCGGATAACGTCCTTCGTAAATCTTTTTATAATCAATACTCCCTTTTACTTTTCCCCAGTCTACAGCTTCACATTCTGCTTTTGTCAGAACGCCTTCTTCCACCAGTGCCTCCAGACTGATGAAATATGGATTGCCCGCAAATGTTGAAAACGACTGATACGGAGAATCTCCGTAGCTTGTAGGACCAAGCGGCAGAATCTGCCAGTAGCTCTGTCCTGCTTTTTTTAGCCAGTCCACAAATTCATATGCACTCTTTGAAAAACAGCCGATTCCGTATTCCGATGGAAGGCTGCTGATCGGCATGAGTATGCCTGCTGCTCTCTCGCTCATCTTTCTTTCCCTCTTCTTTTCTTATTGTTTTGATTTTCTTTCATTATAAACCGATCTGTTATACCGTTATCATAACTCCGTAATGATCCGATACGACCGGTGCATTCTTTCCGTTACAGATAACGTTCGAAGTGCGGACATCATCCTGACTGTTAAAATCTCCCATCAGCCAGATAGTTCCTTCCCGGTATTTTGGATCTTTCAATGTCTCCTGTATACATTTCCACTGATCAACAAATGGTTCTTCCTCATCATTCCACCATCCCATATGAATGGTAAAGAACCAGCCACTGCTTCCTTCCGGCTGTATGCCGAGGATACGTCTCGTCTTCCAGTTCTCGTAATCATCCGTCTTACTGGTCAGAAACTGCTGTACCCGTGCGATTGGTTTCTTACTGAGCAACGCCATTCCTTCATCGTATTTTCCATAGCCGGTCTTGGCGCTGATCCAGGTCCATTCATAATAGATACCGCGTTTCTGCCACTGTTGATATCTCTCCGTCTACCGGGCTTACAATCTTACCGTCTGCCGGAATAATTGCAACTCCGTCACCTAAGACTTTCTCAGAAAATACCGAATCCGGGACTTCACTTAACGGCACTGCCTTTCCGGTTAACGGTGCAAGAATTACTTGTGGTATATTTTTACCCTTATTCTCGTTCCCAACGAAACCTCCTCATGTTTTCTTATTACATTTATTTATGCAACCGTTTGCGTTAATTATAGTCAAGTTTTGCATAGTTTTCAATCTATATTTCGATTACGGAACTTAATTCTACCTTTTTCACAATTTAATCGCGCCTTTTTTGTGCAATTTTCCACTGCGCCAATGCATACGTTTGCATTGTATTTCCGCAATTCAATTGCAATATTGATTTGTTTGCTGTAAAATATAAGAAAAATCCAAAAGCTACGAAAATATAACTCTAACGGAGGTTACTTACATGGCAGTAACAATTAAAGATGTGGCTGCGCTGGCAGGTGTATCCCCTTCCACCGTATCCAGAACCTGCAAAAATAATCCTTCTATCAGCGAAGAGACAAAAGAACGTGTCAGAAAAGCTATGATAGAACTTGGATATGAACCGAATTTTCAAGCAAGCAATCTCGCTTCACAGAATTCACGTACGATCGGCATCATTCTCCCTGCTTCTGCCAAAGAAGTCTATGAGAACTCCTTCTATCTGGAAGCGGTCCAGGGAATCAGCCATTACTGTAACGGCAGGCAGTATATGACGACAATTGTAACCGGCCAGGATGAAGCTGAGATTCTTGACGCTGTCCGGTCTATGTCCCGAAGCGGCAAAGTAGACGGTTTCATCGTACTGTATTCCAAAAAAGAAGACCCTGTTATCGATTACCTCTTTAACGAAGGTCTTTTATATATTCTTATCGGAAAAGCAACACAGTACACCAATCAGACGATCTATATTGACAATGACAATCTGCTTGCCGGCCGTGAAGCAACGGAATACCTGTACCAGCTTGGGCACCGCCGGATCGCCTACCTTGGTTCCGACAGTTCCCTGATGTTCTCTGCCGACCGTAAGGCCGGTTACCAGCTTGCACTCGCAAGCCATCAGCTTCCTGTCCGTCCGGAATACTGTACGGAAGTAAAGAATGCATCAGAGAATAATGAAGAAGCCATACGCAGACTTCTGCTGCAGGAAGACCGCCCGACAGCAATTCTGGTCAGCGATGATATCCTCGCCGTCTCTTTAGAACGAGTCTGCCTGGAAACCAATCTGTCCATCCCGGAAGATCTGTCCATCATATCTTTCAACAACTCTCTGTTTGCAAGACTGACCTCCCCGCAATTAACCTCAATTGACATCGGAGCCGGTCAGCTTGGAAGTGAAGCCGCCTCGCAGATCATCAACCACATAGAAAATCCAAACCTGCCTGCAACCAAGATCATCGTTCCCCACCATCTGATTGAACGGGACAGTTGTTGCAAAGTATAGTTTGAAATAAAAAAGGAAACATATCATGTAATATCTTTCTTACCGCACAGCGGGAGAAAACATTTACATGATATATTTCCTTTTTCCATTCTGTATTATAAAATCTTTGATAAAAATTCCTGCAACCGCGGATCCTTCGGATGATCGAAGAATTCATCTGGTTTTGCCTGTTCTTTGATCTCTCCGGAATCTATAAAGATAACCCTGGAACCAACCTCCTTGGCAAATCCCATCTCGTGTGTTACCACAACCATCGTCATACCTTCTCTTGCGAGCTGTTTCATCAACTCCAGAACTTCTCCTACCATCTCCGGGTCAAGAGCCGATGTCGGTTCATCGAACAGGATCACATCCGGATCCATTGCCAGGGAACGCACGATCGCGATTCTCTGCTTCTGACCGCCGGATAACTGGGATGGATAAGAATCCGCCTTCTCGGCAAGTCCTACTCTTTCCAGAAGTTCCATTGCTCTTTTATCTGCCTCTTCCTTGCTCTTTCCAAGAAGCTTGATCGGAGCAAGCGTGATATTTTCCTTGATTGTCTTGTGCGGGAATAAATTAAAATGCTGGAACACCATTCCCATCTTCTGACGGTGCTTGTTGATATCCACATGCTTATCTGTAATATCCACACCTTCAAAATAGATATGACCCTGATCCGGAACCTCAAGAAGATTCAGAGAACGCAGGAACGTTGACTTACCGGAACCGGATGGTCCTACGACAACGACCACTTCTCCCTTGTGAATCTCTTCATTGATTCCATTCAGTGCATGAAAATCTCCGTATATCTTGTGCAGACCTTCTACTTTGATCAGCACATCATCATTCTTAGTGGTCACTGTTTCTCAACCTCCTCTCCAGTAAGCTGACAAGCTTGGTAAAGATCATTACCATTGCCAGATAGATCAGCGCAACGGCGATCAGCGGCATGAATGCATCATATGTACGGCTTCGGATAATGTCCCCGCCCTTCGTCAGATCCTGTAACGCAATATAACCGGATACAGAAGTCTCTTTCAATAAAGAAATGAATTCATTACAAAGTGTCGGAAGTACATTCTTGAATGCCTGCGGCATAATGATGTACATCATTGTCTGAGCATAATTGAATCCCAGACTTCGTCCTGCTTCAAACTGTCCGTTATCGATTGACATGATACCGGAACGGAAAATCTCTGCAACATATGCACCTGAGTTAATACCAAATGCAATGATCGCAACCAGTACCTTACTGATATCCACACTTCCGAATATGATAAAGTAAATGATCATCAGCTGTACAACAACCGGAGTCCCACGGATCACAGTCAGATATACCTTACAGATTGCATTCAATATCTTTAATTTGCCGGTCTTATCATGTGTCGTACGGACAATCGCAATTAAAAATCCCAAAAGGACACCAATCAATACCGCAAATATCGTAACGATCAGCGTAATTTTCAAACCGTCCACAATATATTTCCAACGATTGTCCTCTATAAAATTCAGAATAAATTCTTTTTTTAATTCCTGCATGTTCTCATCCTATTCTTTTCTGATTATTTTTTTACAATAATCATCTGTTTTCCTGTGTAATATGAATCTGAGAAATCTACCTGCTGTTTTCTTTCATCTGTAACTGTCATACCTGCTGCACCAAAATCAGCTTTTCCACTGTCTACTGCTGCGATGATAGAATCAAATTCCATATCATTGATTGTCAGTTCCATGCCAAGCTTGTCAGCAATTGCCTTCGCGAAATCAGCATCAACACCAACGATCTTGTCATTCTCATAATATTCATATGGCTCAAATGCAGCATTTGTTGCCATTACAAGTTTGCCATTGGAACGGTCAGCATCTGCCGGAGACTCATATCCTTTATCTTCTGTTCCATCGATATAATATCCGATGATCTTGTCAAATGTTCCGTCTTCTTTCAGTTCTTTGATCGCTACGTTGAATTTATCTTCCAGCTCTGTGTTGCCTTTTTTGAAGCACATTGCATAATCTTCTTCTACATAAGGTGTCTCGAGGATCTTCAGTCCGTCATTTGCATCTACAAATGCTTTTGCAGGCTCGTTATCAATAACAACTGCATCAATCTTACCTTTTACAAGTGCCTGAACTGCATCTGCACCTTTATTAAAACGTTCTACATGATCATCACCGAAATCATCAGAGCAGTAGATATCACCTGTTGTACCTGTCTGTACACCGATCTTTGCATCTTTCAGATCATCTGCGCTTTCGATTTTTTTTGCTTCTTCTTTTTTAGAACCACATGCTGCCATAGAAAATACGCATGCACCAACCAGCATTACACTGATAACTTTTTTTAACTTCATAATCTTTTTCCTCCATTCTTTTCAATATGTGTATAAAAATACATATATATTTAATATATTATCATGTTTTAATCAAAAAACAAGTGGATAATTCCACATAATCATGAAACATTCACTTGTTTTCTTATACATTTCTATGCAATTACAGTCTGAACGATCGTCCAGAGAATGATCAGTGCCCCCAATACGATACGGTAATATCCGAACACTTTGAAATCATGCTGCTTGATATACCCCATCAGGAACTTGATCGCAATGACCGACAGACCAAACGATACGATACATCCCAGCATCAAAAGAGCAAACTCCGCACCTGTAAAATGGAAACCAAACTTGATCAGTTTCAGAAGACTGGCACCAAACATTGCGGGAATCGCCAGGAAGAATGTAAATTCTGCTGCCACTTCCCTTGATACACCGATCAGCAGTGCTCCGACAATCGTAGCTCCTGATCTGGATGTTCCCGGGATCAGTGCAAGCATCTGGAAAAATCCAATCCACAGCAGCATCTGGACACTGAGCTGTGAAATCTTTGTAACAGAAGGTTTCTTCCCTGCATTATGCTTCTCAACGATGATGAATAACACACCATAAACGATCAGCATGATCGCTACCGGTAATGGTTTGTAAAAGATCTCATCGAGAATATCGTTAAAAAGTATTCCAACTATTCCTGCAGGTACTGAGCCGATCAGTACTTTGATCCACATCTGCCATGTCAGCATCTTCTGCTTATGGCTTTTTCTCGGTGAAAATGGATTCAATTTGTGGAAGTACAATACTACAACCGCCATGATCGCACCCAGCTGGATCACTACATCGAACATTTCCATAAATGCATCACTCATACTCGGCTTTAATACATTTCCCACCAGAATAAGATGTCCCGTACTGCTGACCGGAAGCCATTCCGTGATTCCCTCCACAATTCCCAAAATAATTACCTTAATAACATCTAACATGTTGCGCTCCTTTCCTTAATCCAGCACATATTTTTCTATAAATTTCGCAACGCCTTCTTCGTCATTGGACAGTGTCACATAATCTGCTGCTTCTTTCAGCGATGGAATGGCATTCTCCATTGCCACACCTGTTCCGACTTCTTTTAACATCTTCAGATCATTGTTTCCATCTCCGAATGCCATGATCTCTTCTCTTGGAATGCCAAGAACCTTCCCAAGTTCGATCATTGCCTTCCCTTTATTGACACCTGCAGCATTAATCTCCAGATTCATCGGAAGCGCACCGGTAATCTCGATTCCAGATACCTCTTCAATCTCTTTTCTGGCTGCATCACGGTCTTCTACCGATGTAAATAATGCCTGAATCTTATCTACCGGCTGATTCATCTCTTCAAACTTTGCCCTCACATCATCCACGGGTACACGCGTAGACGTAATATAATCCGCCATCGCCGGTATATTCAGATACTTGTCAATTCTGGTCAGTGCCTCTTTGGATGCATATCCAATGCCATGATAGTAAATCTCTCTGAACGTATCATAACGTTCAAATATAGTCAAAATTACTTCTGCAATATCATACGCAAGAAGTTCTTCCACGATCACCTCGTTCTTCTCCATATCTATGACTCTTGCTCCATTTGCGGTAACTGCATAACGGATTTCCTGCAGTCCGGTCAGCTCTTTCGGAATACCGGAAAAAGGTCTTCCTGTCGCCGGCATGACAATGATTCCCTGTTCTGACGCTCTTTTCAGTACATCTTTCGTGTATGCGGTCAGTTCTTTATTCGTCTTCAGTAAAGTTCCATCTAAATCCATGCCGATCATTCTGATCTTATTCTTCATATGTAACTAATTCCTTTCTTTCTCTTGAGAACCGGTACAGATTTTTACTGATCTTATTCTCGCCCTGTTCATAAGCCTGTTCCCCGTGATCGATCATCTTCTGAACAGTCTCTTTATTTCCTGCAGGTGCAAAAAGAACCGCATCCTTTCTCGGAATCATAATGATCAGATCATCCTCTAATTTGTCTGCGCACACCTGCCAGATATGTTTGAAACATACGGAACTTGCTTCATGATGTCCGTCTGCCACAATTCCAAATCCTCCGTACCAGGTATTCGCAACTACAAATTCTACATCTCTGTTCAGATTTTCACAAGACTTATGATACAATTCTATGATATCACATTCCGGTGGAAGCATATTGTCTTTTAATATCTCATATGCATCTTCGGCCCTTTTGATTGCAAATATAACATTCAAATCCCCAAGAAAACTAATTACCGGAGCATCTTTTTTGGAAAAATGTTTTCCGTTCAATGCATGTGAATCTGTAAGTTCTGTTTTTACCCACGGATAGATCTTATCGCAGATATTTTCATATTTATAATTTTCTTCTTCATATTTTTTCATATTAAATATTCCTCTCTCACTTAGACATTCTCATTATTTATTTTATACACAAATCTCCTCTGTGTAAACCTTTTCCGGATTTGTTTATATAAAGTTTTAAATACCTTTAATCTGTCGAAAGAAACAAAAAACTTCTGTCTCTTCTTATGTTTCCGGTCAAAAATTTGCTTTATCTTATGTTTTGTAGTATAATAGATACGCATTCGCGAAAAGGGAAAGGATATGTTTATGATAAGTATGAAAAAGAAACGAGCATTACGATCGGCTTTGGCAATTACCATCTGTACCGTAACAATTGCTTCTGTTAATACTCCAGTATATTCGGCACCTTCCACAGATGAATTGGAAAGTACCACCTCTGGTTTAAAAGGTGAGTTAAATGATTTGAACAGCCAGTTATCTTCCTTAAGTAAGGAACTGGACAATACTTCAAGCCAGATTGAGGATTTATCTGCTAAGGTTGAAAAATCCAAGCTGGATCTCGCTTCTGCGCAGCTTGATGAAGAAGCGCAGTATGATTCGATGAAAGACCGAATCAAATTCATGTATGAAGGCGGCGGCGCATCTCTGGTTCAGATTCTTCTTACTTCAGAAAGTATGGGAGATTTCCTGAACAAGGCTGAATATGTTGCCACTATTAGTCAGTATGATCGAAAGATGCTGGAAGAATTACAGCAGGTTCGCAGTAATGTAGAACAGAAACAGAATGACCTGGAACAGCAGCAAAGCAAGCTTTCCGGCCTTCAGGAGACATTAACCAGCAAGCGTAATGAATTAAATTCAAAAATTTCATCTACTTCCGGGGAACTGGCAGATTATCAGGCACAATTAGACCGTGCCAAAGCTGCTGAGGAAGCATTAAAGCTTGCACAGAACGATGAAGTCTCAGGATCTGTAAAGACAGATGACGCAAAAAATACTGAGACAAGCAACACTAATACCAATACGAATAACGCGAATAAAAATAATCAGACAGCATCAACAAATACAAATAACGCAAATAAGAACAACACTACCAACACTAATTCTCCAACTGTTAATAATGGTAATTCAACTCCGGCTTCAACCACAGATGTTGCCCTGTTAGCGGCAATTCTCCAGTGTGAAGCAGGCGGTTATGACGGAATGTTAGCCGTTGCAACTGTTATAATGAACCGTGTGGCAAGTCCGGCATATCCGAACAATTTGCGCGCAGTCATTTACCAGTCCGGTCAGTTTGCCCCAACCTGGAACGGTTCATTGAACCGTGTTCTCAGCAAAGGTGCTTCCTCAACTGCTTATTCTGTTGCCCAGGCAGCACTTGGCGGCGCAAGACATTCTGCAGTTATAAACTGTTTACAGTTCCGCTCAGCATCTACCGGCGTATCTGGTATAAATGTTGGTGGAAATGTATTTTTCTGATTTTTATCAGTTGATTTTGTCTCTTATGTATATTATGAAATAAAAAACAAGCCTCGTTCGGAGGCTTATTTTTTGTACGATTTATTCATACTCCATAACATCGATCCATTTCATCAGAAAATCTTTTTCCAGCCGGATATCTTTCTCAAGTTCTGCGGCAGCAACAATTGGAAGCCATTGTTCTACATACTGTCTTGCGGTATCGCTTTTCTTACAGAATAACTTAAGATAAAGATCTGCACTCTCCTGATCGTGTAATGCAAACAGCAAATATGTCATTGCCGCATCTGCGCTTGCATTTCCCTGTGAAGCATGTGCCCAGTCAATCACAGTCATCTTTCCGTTCTTTTCAACAATTACGTTACTTGGATTAAAATCACCATGACACAATTTTGTATGTCTCGGCATAGATTCCAATCTAGTCAAAAGTTCATAACGCTCTGTTGCATCCAAAACTTTCAGATTTCTTATCTTATTTGCGAGTTTATCTTTTAATTTCGGTAATGTTTCTGCCGTTTTACTCTGTACTTTCAGCTGAAGATCTACAAAATCTGACATATATTTTTCAAGATTGGCACGGTCAATTTTCATCATTTCTTCCAAAGTTTTTCCTTCCCGGTTCTCAATGACCAGCGCCCATTCCCCATTAATCTGAGTTACCTCTTTTAGTTTCGGAATATCCAATCCTGTTTCTTCAACTTTCACAGTATTCAATGCTTCATTAAATACTGCTGACTTTGGATGATCTGTTACAAATATTTTAACAACACCCTCCTCGGTCTTATAAACTGATTTGTAAGGTCTCTCTACGATCAAATTCTTCTTTTCGAGCTTCATACAGATTCCTCCTTTTTATTGAATCTTTTGCCCTTTTCCTTCTTGTTATCTGTATTATATACCTTATTGTCAGATTTTTAAATAGTTTTTGATATTTTTTTCACCATTTTTCATCCTGCATATTTATTGTTATTTTTTTATCAATATTTTGACATAAGAAAAAGTGCAACGTCACACGCTGCACTTTTCCTATGCTCAATACATTATCCAATCTACAAACAAAAACTCATGGATATTATATTTACGCCTTTTTTATTTTCCATAATAGCATTTCAGGTAGATTTCTTTCATCTCACTCATAAGAGGATATCTTGGGTTAGCTCCTGTACACTGGTCGTTGAATGCCTGCTCTGTCATATCATCCAATGTATCCAGGAAGTATTTCTCATCTACACCGTAATCTTTGATTGTCTTCTTAATGCCAATCTTCTCTTTGAGTTCTTCCAGTTTAGCGATGAAGTTCTCAAATACTTCTTCATCTGTCTTACCTTTGCATCCTGCAAAACGTCCTAATTCTGCGTATCTTGCAAGTGCATGTGGATACTGATACTGAGAGAATGTTCCCATTCTTGTAGGTACTTCTGCAGCATTGTAACGCATTACATCTGTCAGGATTACAGCGTTAGCAATACCGTGTGGCAGGTGATGGAATGCACCAAGTTTGTGAGCCATAGAGTGGTTCAGTCCAAGGAATGCATTTGCGAATGCCATACCAGCCATGCATGAAGCGTTAGCCATCTTCTCTCTTGCGATTGGATCATTAGCACCATTCTCATATGCAGATGGTAAGTAATCAAATACTGCTTTTACTGCCTTCATAGCAAGACCATCTGTAAAGTCTGTAGCCATGATAGATACATATGCTTCGATTGCATGTGTCATTACGTCGATACCAGATGCACTTGTCAGTCCCTTAGGTGCTGTCATTGCATTGTCAACATCTACGATAGCCATGTTTGGCATTAATTCGTAGTCTGTGATAGGCCATTTTACTCCTGTATCAGCATCTGTGATGATTGCGAATGGAGTTACTTCTGAACCTGTTCCTGAAGATGTTGGAATAGCTATAAAGTAAGCTTTCTCTCCCATCTTAGGGAATGTGTATACTCTCTTACGGATATCCATGAAGTCCATAGCCATATCTTCGAATTTTGCTTCCGGATGCTCATACATTAACCACATAATCTTTCCGGCATCCATTGCGGATCCACCACCAAGAGCGATGATCGTATCTGGCTCAAATGCTCTGATCTGTTCTACACCTCTTCTAGCGCACTGCAGAGTTGGGTCTGGAGCAACTTCAAAGAAGCATGTATGCTGGATTCCCATCTGATCTAATTTATCTTCGATCGGTTTTACATAACCATTCTTGTACAGGAAACTGTCTGTTACGATGAACGCTTTCTTCTTATGCATTACAGTTCCGAGTTCATCTAATGCTACAGGCATGCAGCCTTTCTTAAAGTATACTTTCTCAGGTGTTCTAAACCACAGCATGTTTTCTCTCCTCTCTGCAACTGTCTTGATATTGATCAGGTGTTTCACACCTACGTTCTCAGATACAGAGTTTCCTCCCCAAGAACCACATCCAAGTGTAAGAGATGGAGCAAGTCCGAAGTTGTAAAGGTCTCCGATACCACCCTGTGATGAAGGTGTATTGATCAGGATACGGCAAGTCTTCATAGCCTGCTGATGTTTCTCAATCTTTTCTGTCTGTGATGGGTGGATGTAAAGTGATGATGTATGTCCGTATCCACCATCTGCAACAAGCTGCTCAGCTTTTGCAAGAGCCTCATCAAATGTCTTAGCTCTGTACATAGCCAGTACAGGAGATAATTTCTCATGTGCAAATTCTTCTGAAATATCAACAGATTCTACTTCTCCGATCAGGATCTTTGTAGCTTTCGGTACATCTACACCGGCTAATTTTGCAATCTCATATGCTGATTTTCCAGGAATCTTATTATTTAACGCACCGTTAATGATAATTGTCTTGCGGACTTTATCAAGTTCTTCTCCCTTCTTAAGGAAGTAGCATCCACGGTATGCAAATTCTTTCTTAACTTCATCATAGATGCTGTCCAGTACAGTTACTGACTGTTCAGAAGCACAGATCATACCATTGTCAAATGTCTTAGAATGGATGATGGAGTTAACTGCCATCTTGATATCTGCGGAATCATCAATGATAACAGGTGTGTTACCAGGTCCAACACCAAGTGCCGGTTTTCCTGAAGAATATGCAGATTTAACCATTCCAGGACCACCTGTTGCAAGGATCTCATCAGCATCTTTCATAACTGTTGTTGTCAGCTCTAATGACGGAACATCGATCCATCCGATGATTCCTTCCGGTGCTCCGGCTTTTACTGCTGCATCAAGAACAACTTTCGCTGCCGCAATTGTACATGCCTTTGCTGCCGGATGTGGACTGATGATGATTGCATTTCTTGTTTTCAAACAGATCAGTGTCTTAAAGATTGCTGTTGATGTAGGGTTTGTAGTTGGGATAACCGCTGCTACCAGACCAACTGGTTCTGCAATCTTTTTAATTCCGTATGCTTTGTCTTCTTCAATCACACCACATGTCTTGTCATTTTTATACTTATTATAAATATACTCTGCTGCGTAATGATTTTTGATGATCTTGTCTTCTACAAGACCACGTCCTGTCTCTTCTACTGCCATCTTAGCAAGCGGGATACGCATCTTATTTGCTGCCATCGCTGCTTCGAAAAAGATTTTGTCTACCTGTTCCTGTGTGTAAGTAGCAAATTTTTTCTGAGCTTCTCTCATTGCTTTCATCTTAGCTTCGAGAGCTTCTACATTATCAATAATCTCTGGTACTGCGTTTTCTTTTTTCTTTGTCGCCATGTTGATTATCCTCCTGTGAGTTTTTGTTTGTTTCGATGGTCTTAGTATAACCGTTTGTTAATTCTTTGTCAATATGTTTTTGATATTTTTTTCACATATTTGATAATTCTTTAACAGATTGCTTTTACCACCTCTTTCACTCTACACAAAGAAGCTGCCACAGGCAGCTTCTTCTGTACACATTGATATTTAAAAACGTTCCAAATTGTGCTCAGTATGTAACAGCATGTGTGATTTCGGCGAATTTGGTTTTACAAAATATTCTTCATACATTTTTTGTACATCATGATTTTCATGCGAAAATCTGCGTTTTGCATTCTCATCCAGATGATAGAGTTTACGTCCTCTTTCGTATGCCATCTCCCTTCCATCATGAATCGGCTGTCCACCGCCGCCTACACATCCTCCGGGACAAGCCATGACTTCTACGAAGTCGTAATGTACTTCCCCTTTGTTAATACGGTCCAGAAGTGCCCGTGCATTGCCCAGACCACTAACTGCAGCCGTTCTGACAGTTACATTGTCAATCTGGAAATCCGCCTCCTGGATTCCCTCATTCTCATTGAATCCTGTACTTCTTACCGCTTTAAATGCATCTTCCGGCGGATTCTCACTCTTAAGCAGATAGTATGCCGTACGAAGAGCTGCCTCCATGACACCTCCTGTTGCACCAAAAATTACACCTGCTCCTGTTCCATCCTGCATCGGCCGGTCACTTTCTATATCTGACAGTGTATCCGGACTGATATGCGCTGATTTGATCATCTTTGTCAGTTCTCTCGTCGTAATAACCGTATCAACATCATGTCCTGCGTACTCCTGATAGAACAGTTCCATCTCCTTTTCTTCTTTTTTTGCCACACATGGCATTACTGATACTGTGTAAATCCTCTGCGGTGATACTCCGAGCTTCTCTGCAAAGTAAGTCTTCATCACAGCTCCGAACATCTGCTGCGGTGATTTTGCCGTTGAAAGCTGTCTCACCAGATGTGGATACTGTGATTTGATAAATCTAAGCCATCCCGGGCAACAGGAAGTAAACATCGGACGCTCTTTCAATTCCCCTGCAGTAAATCTGTGCAAAAATTCCGTCCCTTCTTCCATAATTGTCAAGTCAGCCGAAAATGTGGTGTCAAAAGCATAGTCGACTCCCATTCTCTTCAAAGCGTCAAGGATCTTTCCAACTGTTGCTTCATCATCAGAAAGTCCAAATTCCTCACCCCATGCTGTTCTGACAGCCGGAGCTACCTGTGCAACTACAATCTTATCCGGATCTGCAATTGCATCCCATATATCTTCTGTATCATCTCTTACTCTTAACGCACCAACCGGACAATGTGTAATACACTGTCCGCATAATGCGCAGTCAGCTTCTTCTATTGTCCTGTGACCAGCCACATTGATCGTAGTTCTTGATCCTGTTCCTTCCACATCCCATACACCAAGTCCCTGTACTTTTTCACAAACCTGTACACAGCGCATGCATTTTATACACTTGGAAGAATCCCTGATCAATGGGAATTCTTTATTCCATGGCTGTCTTTCAATCTCCATTTTAAACGGAATATCTATAATATTCAGGTCATTTGCAACCGTCTGAAGACTACAGTTTCCACTTCTGGAACAGGTAACACATTCACAGTCATGCTGCGAAAGGATCAGCTCTACCGTTGTTCTTCTGTGTCTTCTGACTTTCGGACTGTTCGTATGAATGACCATACCTTCTTTTGCAACATTATTGCATGAGGTGATAAGTTTCTCTTTTCCTTCTAATTCCACTACACAGACACGACAGGCCGCAATTTCATTGATTCCTTTTAAATAACAAAGTTTCGGAATTGGAATTCCATTCTGGGATGCAGCTTCCATGATCGTGGTATTCTCTTTTACCGTTATCTCTCTTCCATCTATTGTAAGATTTACCATAATGTCTCTCTGCCTCCCTTAAATATACCGTATCCGAAGTGATCACAGCGAAGACATCTTCCTGCTTCCTGTTTCGCTTCTTTTTCTGTCATACAATTTTCCACTGCCTCAAAATCGCAGACTCTTTCACACGCTTCTCTTTCTGTAAGATTTACTCTTCCGCAAGGTGTACGATCATCCAGATGCGCTTCTGGAATATCAACGTCGCAGGAAATCTCATGATGATATCCAAGATACTCATCAATATTAGCTGCTACGACTTTTGCAGCTGCAATTGCCTTAATAACTGAAGCCGGTCCGCTTGCACAGTCTCCTCCGGCAAATACACCTGGAAGGTTCTCGAATGCTCCTGTGCTTTTGGTAACAATTTTCCCACGTTCAACCGGAATACCAGCCTGTTCAAAGTGATGTGTTTCGATATTCTGTCCGATTGCTACGATTAATACATCGCATGGTATGTAAATATCTTCTTCACCTGTAGGTTTGATGCTTGCTCTTCCGTCTCTGATTGAGCTCACCATCTGAGGGGTCACATAGATTCCTTTTACATGATGATTCTCATCTACATCAATGGATGACGGTGCTTTCAATGTCTGTAATTCAATACCTTCTGCAACTGCTCCGTCTATTTCTCCCGGAAGTGCAGTCATATCCGCAACTCTTCGTCTGTAAACGATACTTACTTTCTTGGCACCCAGACGTTTTGCTGTACGGACCGCATCCATGGATACGTTACCTCCACCGATAACAGCAACCTCTTTTCCTGTCAAATCCATAATCTGATTCTTCCCTACGTTACGCAGGAACTGTACAGCTGATAGGATTCCGTCTGCATCTTCATTTTCCAATCCTAATTTTTTATCTGTACTTGCCCCGATTGTAATCAGAACAACATCATATTCCTGTCTCAATTGCTGGATTGTAATATCCTGACCGATCTTCAGACCATTTTTCACCTGCACACCTGTCTTCAGTATCGCACGGATATCATCGTCAAGTCTGTCTTTCGGAAGTCTGTAGTTCGGAATACCATAACGAAGCATTCCTCCTAATTTCGGAAGCATCTCATATACAGTTGTCTGATGTCCCATTAACTGCAGATAATAAGCTGCACTCAAACCACCAGGTCCTCCACCAAGGATTGCAATCTTTTTTCCTGTATCCGGTGCACACTGCGGAGGATCAACTTCTCCCGCAAAATCTGCTGCTACACGTTTTAATCCACGAATATTAATAGAATCATCCACCATATTTCTTCTACATCTTGCTTCACATGGATGTTCACAGATAAATCCACATGTGGTCGGGAACGGATTATCTTTTCTCAGCAGACGGATCGCATCTGCATATCTGCCTTCACCTACCAGTGCAACATATCCCGGAATATCTACATGTGCAGGACATAAAGATACACATGGTACCGGCTGATTATAGGTACAGGTACATCTTCCGTTCTGGATATGTTCAACGTAATCATCACGATAACCGATCAATCCTTTGTATACCATATTAGCAGCCTCATATCCGATTGCACAGTCTGCTGATTCCATGATTGAAAGTGCAGTCTGCTCCATAATATCCAGCGTCTTCATAGTTGCTTTTCCATCCAGTACTTCACGGATGAAATTGTTCAATTGACCTAATCCGATACGGCAAGGTACACATTTTCCACAGGTCTGTGCATGACATAACTCAAGAAATGCTCTTGCCATATCTACAGGACATAATCCCGGAGGACTTGATTCGATTCTTCTTTCCAGATCTTTATAAAGGCCTTCCATTACGATCTTTGCTTTTTTGGGAGAGGCAATTTCCAGTCTGCTCATTCTTTATTCCTACCTTCCATCTGTTTGTTTTCAATTTACAGTACATATGAATTGCAATTATCAGTTTTTTGCACAATTCATTTCAAATGTGATATCGGTATTATATCATTTATTTGATAATTTGTAATCATATTTGTTAATAGTAGTAAATTTAACGCTATAGTCAGATTTTTAACAAATCTTTGATTATCTGTTTTACGAAATTTCCTGTCTGTCTTTTTTCTGTGTCATTTATGCAGAAAAAAACCTCACACATGATTGTGTGAGGTTTTCAATATTTTTATTGACTTCTAACTATACAAGTTCAATCAGAACTTCCATAGCTGCATCACCTTTACGCTGACCAATCTTAACGATTCTTGTGTATCCACCGTTACGATCTGCATACTTAGGAGCGATCTCATCGAATAATTTTGCTACAAGATCAACTTCTTTTGTATTTTTCTTCTTTCCAGCCTGTGCAGTTGGAACTTCCTTTACAGGATAAAGAACCTTCAGCATCTGACGACGAGCATGCAGTCTGCTTGGCATATCCTTTTTGATTGTTTTATCAACTTCGTCATATACAGTAACTTTCTTACCATCTACAACTTCTTTTACTCTCTTGCCATCTTTATCTTTGCGGGCAACTTTAGCTTTTACAGTAACTTCTTCGAAGTTATCTTTTTCTTTAACAGCTAATGCGATAAGTCCTTCAGCGATCTTGCGGATCTCTTTAGCCTTAGCTTCTGTTGTAACGATCTTACCGTTGTTCAGAAGTGCTGTTACCTGGTTTCTTAATAATGCTTTTCTCTGGCTTGATGTTCTGCCAAGTTTTCTATATTTTGCCATTTTAAATATCCTCCATTATAACACTTGGTTATGCTTCTTCGGGCTTACTAGCCAAATGCTCTGCCATGCACTTACGGGCTTACTGACAGATTATTCTTCACCTTTGCTGAGGCTTAAGCCTAACTCATCTAATTTTGCAAGTACTTCTTCCAGAGACTTACGTCCAAGGTTACGTACTTTCATCATATCTTCCGGTGTTCTGTTTGTCAGTTCTTCAACTGTATTGATACCAGCTCTCTTCAGGCAATTGTATGAACGAACAGAAAGTTCAAGTTCGTCAATGCTCATCTCAAGAACTTTTTCTTTTTCATCGTCTTCTTTTTCAATCATAACTTCAGCAGCCTGTGCTACTTCTGACAGATCAATAAAGAGTTTCAGATGTTCACTAAGTACCTTTGCAGCCAAACTTACAGCTTCATCCGGAAGCAGTGTGCCGTTCGTGTATACATCCAGTGTAAGTTTATCAAAGTCTGTAATCTGTCCGACACGGGTATTCTCTACTGTAAGGTTCACTCGTTCCACTGGAGTGTAGATAGAATCAATTGGAATCACTGCGATTGGCAGTTCGTCATTCTTATTCTTATCAGCACTCACGTAGCCTCTTCCATTTGTAATGGTAAGTTCCATATACAATTTGCTGTCTGCACCGCCGTTTAATGTAGCGATTACAGTCTCCGGGTTCATGATTTCAATATCCTGATCCACCTGAATGTCAGCTGCTGTTACAACTCCTTCGCCTTCGAACTCAATATAAGCAGTCTTAGGCTCATCAGATTCAGATGTGTTTTTGATTGCCAGAGATTTCAGGTTCATGATAATCTCTGTGACATCTTCCTTAACACCCGGAATAGAACTGAATTCATGAAGTACACCATCGATCTTAACCTGGCTGATTGCTGAACCAGGCAAAGATGAAAGCATAATTCTTCTAAGAGAATTACCTAATGTTGTACCATAACCTCTTTCAAGAGGTTCTACAACGAATCTACCATATTTCTTATCATCTGAAATATCAGTTATTTCAATATTGGGTTTATTAAAATCAAACACTAAGTCCACCTCCTGTGGGTTACGGTTTATTATTTAGAATACAACTCGACGATTAACATCTCATCTACAGGAACATCGATTGCTTCACGTTTTGGAAGTTCTTTTACTGTTCCTTTCAGACCTTCCAGATCAGCTTCTAACCATTCTGGAACAAGACGTCCGCCTGTAACCTCAACGATCTCTTTGTATCTTGGTGAGTTTTTCTTAGCTTCTTTGATTTCTACAACATCTCCTGCCTTTACAAGGTATGAAGGGATGTTGATCTGTTTTCCGTTTACAAGCACGTGCTTGTGGTCAACGATCTGTCTTGCTTCACGTCTTGTTCTGGCAAGTCCAAGACGGAATACAACGTTGTCAAGTCTTGACTCTAAGAGTACCATCAGGTTTTCACCTGTCATACCATTCATCTTAGATGCTTTCTTGAAGTAGTTCAGGAAAGGTTTCTCTAATACACCATAGATGAATTTTGCTTTCTGTTTCTCACGTAACTGGAGACCATACTCGCTCATTTTTCTATTCGCTCTTTTTAACTGTCTGTTAGACTTTTTATCAATTCCTAAATAAACTGGATCCATTCCGAGGGATCTGCATCTTTTAAGAACCGGAACTCTATTTACTGCCATGTTTTTGTTTTCCTCCTATATAATTCGGACACATACAATCCGTTAACGTAGTGAATAATAATAGTACTAGACTCTTCTGCGTTTTGGTGGACGGCAACCATTGTGTGGTACTGGTGTAACGTCTCTGATACTTGTTACATCGATTCCGCATGCCTGCAGAGCACGAATTGCTGCTTCTCTACCTGAACCTGGTCCTTTAACCATTACGTCAACTGATTTTAAACCATGTACTAATGCTGCTTTAGCTGCTGTTTCAGCTGCCATCTGAGCTGCATAAGGGGTAGATTTTCTTGAACCTCTGAATCCGAGACCGCCTGCACTTGCCCATGACAGAGCATTTCCCTGTGCATCTGTTAATGTTACGATTGTGTTATTAAAAGATGACTGGATGTGAGCCTGTCCGTGTTCAACGTTTTTCTTGACACGTTTCTTTGTCACTTTTTTTGTAACTTTCTTTGCCATAATAAAACTAACCTACTCTTTCCTCAAATAAATTATTTCTTCTTGTTTGCTACTGTTCTCTTAGGACCTTTTCTTGTTCTTGCATTTGTCTTAGTCTTCTGACCACGAACCGGAAGTCCTTTTCTGTGACGGATTCCTCTATAGCATCCGATTTCCTGTAATCTCTTGATGTTGAGAGCGATTTCTCTACGAAGATCACCTTCTACTGTCTGTGTCTCATCGATTACAGCACTGATTTTCTTTACATCATCGTCTGTAAGATCTCTACAACGAATATCAGGATTAACTCCTGCCTCTGTCAAGATACGAGTTGCGCTTGTTCTACCGATTCCGTAGATATAAGTCAGTCCGATCTCAACACGTTTGTCTCTTGGTAAGTCTACACCTGCTATACGAGCCATGTGAATTTCCTCCATTTTCTTTCATTGTTAATTGTCTTTAATAGGGGACCTGTATTTTTGTCCCAGGCATGTTCGGTATCATGCCCTTTCCGGCCACCGCTCATAGTGTTGGAAGCTATGCGGTAATGACGAGCCGGCATTAGAAGCAATATACGAGGATCATCACCGGTCTTTCGGGTGCGCCTTGTATATTTAAAATAGTTTCCACACCGCCTGGCGTGTCCACTATCAGCCGCCTAAATACATCAAACATTCCTCAGAAATTAACCCTGACGCTGTTTGTGTTTTGGATTTTCGCAGATAATGCGAACGCTTCCTTTTCTTTTAATTACTTTGCATTTTTCGCAAATTGGTTTTACTGATGATCTAACCTTCACGGGGATCCTCCTTTCATCCATTGCTATGCCTTTGTTGCTACACATTTCCATTTGAAATCGCAACTCAGAGATTTCAGTGCATAAGCATGCCTAGAAAACGTGCTTATATAGTATAGCATCTATTTGCAATATAAGTCAATAGTTTTTTTGAATTTATTTATCTCTCCAGATGATTCTTCCTTTTGAAAGATCATATGGAGACAGTTCTAATGTTACTTTATCTCCCGGCAGGATCTTGATGAAGTTCATTCTCAGTTTACCGCTGATATGAGCTAATACTTGATGTCCATTCTCAAGTTCTACCTGAAACATTGCGTTTGGCAGTTTTTCTACTACAGTTCCTTCAATTTCAATAACGTCAGCCTTTGACATTCTATCTTCCTCCTACTTTTCTTCTTTCATCCAATCCTTAATTAACTTTCTTATGCCTGCATCATCAAGTTCTTTCATATTATATGTGCCATGAACGATCTGCACATGTTTTTTTTTCTTTTTTTTAGGATGGACGAGTGTTCTGATTCGTCCATCCACCAGATATACATATGTATCGTCCACTTCATTTATGATATACATCTTTGCTTTATCATGTCCGGCTTTTGATCTTGCAAGCATGCCTGCTTCATATATCACCATATCTGTTTCCTCTTACTTATATAAGTCTATTCATTCTCACAGGTTAAGGACAGAATTCTAGGTTCGCCTTCGGTGATCAATATCGTATTCTCATAATGTGCCGATAAAGAACCATCTCTTGTTACAACTGTCCAGTCATCGTCCAGCCAGTCAACTTCATGTGTTCCTATATTGATCATCGGCTCGATGGCAAGTGTCATACCTGGTCTTAATCTCACACCTTTACGTCCCACTTCATAATTCGGGATTTCAGGTGCCTCATGAAGTGCTGTTCCGATTCCATGTCCACATAGATCTCTTACAACACCATAACCTCTTTCTTCTGCATATCTGCCGATCGCACCGGATATATCAAATAAATGATTCCCTGCTTTGGCAAATTTTATTCCTTCGAAGAAGCTTTCTTTTGTAACCCGAATCAATTTTTTTGCTTCCTCACTGACTTCACCGACCGCATGCGTTCTTGCCGCATCTGAATGATAGCCCTTATAAATAACTCCTGCGTCCAGACTGACAATATCGCCTTCCTGAATGATCCTGTGTTTATCCGGAATTCCATGAACAACTTCCTGATTCACTGATACACAGATGGATGCCGGATATCCATTATAATTCAAAAAAGAAGGAATGCATCCATAACTTCTGATAATCTCCTCACCCAGAGTATCAATATCTTTCGTACTCATTCCCGGACGGAGTGCTTTCTCCAGTTCATTATGAACCCGTTCAAGTATCTTACCGGCTTCCGCCATTAATTCGATTTCTCTTTCGGACTTAATTGTAATTGCCATGATCTTATGCTCCAAGTATCTCTACGATTGCTGCAAATACATCATTAATATCAACTGTTCCGTCAACAGTTTTTAAAATACCGGCTTTTGTATAATAATCAATCAACGGCTGTGTCTGCTCATGATATACGTTCAGTCTCTTCTGAACTGTCTCTGGTTTATCATCATCTCTTAAAATCAGTTCTTTTCCGCAAACATCACAGATTCCCTCTGTCTTTGTCGGTGCATATACCAGATGATAAGTTGCTCCACATCCTACGCATGCGCGTCGTCCACCCATACGGTTTACAATATTCTCATCCGGGACATTTACATCGATTGCATAGTCAACCTTGTCTCCCAGTGCTGCAAGTGCCTTATCCAGTGCTTCTGCCTGTGGAATTGTTCTCGGAAAACCATCCAAAACATATCCGTTCTTGCAATCATCCTGCTGTACGCGGTCTACTACGAGATCTACTACCAGTTCATCCGGAACTAACAAGCCCTGATCCATGTATGTTTTTGCCTTATTTCCCAGTTCTGTACCATTCTTGATATTGGCTCTGAAGATATCTCCTGTGGAAATGTGTGGGATATCATATTTTGCTGCAATTTTTTTTGCCTGGGTTCCTTTGCCCGCTCCTGGGGCACCTAACATAATAATTTTCATTTGGCGGTTCCTCCTTATAGCATTTTAACCCGCGAAAAAAACTTCCCGCGAGTCAAAATATTAACTATTTAAAAATCCCTTGTATGTTCTTACAAGTGTCATTGAATCAATTTGCTTAAGCGTTTCCAATACTACACTGACAATAATGATCAGAGAAGTACCACCAAAGGATACTTTTGCTCCAAGCCATCCGTTGAATAATATCGGAACAATCTGTACCAGAATCAATCCGCATGCACCAACAAAAATAATATAATTCAAGATTTTTGTCAAATATTCTACTGTTGGTCTTCCCGGACGAATTCCCGGTATAAATCCACCGCTCTTCTTCATATTATTTGCAATCTCCAATGGATTAAATGTAATTGAAGTGTAAAAATATGCGAAGAATACAGTCAGGACAATATATAGTACCAGTCCCCACGAATACTTGATCTGTTCCGGATTACACCAGTTGCTCTGGTTTAATCCACGAAGAATCTCACTTCCGATTCCACTACCATTATCTTTTCCAAGAAAAGTTGCAATTACGATTGGAAACTGCATCAAAGATGATGAAAAGATAATAGGGATAACGCCTGCCGTGTTAACCTTCAGCGGAATATTAGTGGACTGTCCACCATATGATCTTCTTCCAACCACTTTCTGGGAATACTGTACAGCAATTCTTCTTTCTCCATCCTGCAGGATTACGGTAAAAACAACCAATGCTAAGATGATTGCAATGATTACACATACTGCAAGACCAGCGGAAGCAATCGCTTTTCCTTTCACGAACTGGTCAAATAACGTCGTCATATCACTCGGAATACGAGAGATAATGTTGATCACCAGGACAATAGATATACCATTGCCCACACCTTTTTCTGTAATTCTCTCACCAATCCACATCAGGAAAGCGGATCCTGCCGTGAGTGTTAATACGACAATTGCTGCATTAACAAAATTATACTTCACCAGAAGTCCCTGACGGCCGAATCCAACTGCCATAGCGCCGGATTCAATTAAAGCAAGACCAACGGTAAGATATCTTGTAATAGCAACAATCTTCTTTCTTCCAGTCTCGCCGTCACGCTGCATCTCTTCTAACTGCGGAATTGCAATTGTAAGCAGCTGAACTATGATTGATGAAGTAATATAAGGTGTAATACTTAAGGCAAATACAGACATTTGCTCAAAAGAGCCACCGGTGAAGGCGTTAAACAAATTGAACGCCTCTCCAGTGTTTTGAGCAAAGAAATTCTTAATATATTCACCATTTACGCCTGGTGTTGGCAACTGCGATCCAATTCGTATTACGATTAACATCAAAAATGTATATCCGATCTTCTTTCGAATATCCTTTATCTTGAATGCCTTTCGAAATGCTTCTAACATTAGATCACCTCTGCTTTTCCACCTAACGCCTCGATCTTAGCTACAGCTCCTGCACTGAATGCATCTGCCTGAACTGTAAGCTTCTTAGTAAGTTCGCCATTTCCAAGAATCTTAACTCCATCCTTTGGATTTGTAACGATACCCTGTTCGATTAATGTATCTACAGTAACAACTGTATCATTTTCAAATACTTCAAGAGCACTTACGTTGATAGCAACGATTGTCTTAGTGTTTCTGTTAGTGAAACCTCTCTTTGGTATTCTTCTATATAATGGCATCTGACCACCTTCGAAACCAGGTCTTGTACCGCCTGAACGAGCTTTCTGACCTTTATGTCCCTTACCAGCTGTCTTACCATTTCCAGAACCGTGTCCACGTCCTCTTCTGAAATTATCACTCTGCTTTGATCCGTCAGCAGGTCTTAAGTTAGATAAATCCATTGTGACACCTCCTTATCCGAATAAATGAATTATACTTCTTCTACTTTTACCAGGTGAGAAACCTGTTTAACCATACCTCTTGTTGCTGCATTATCTGGAAGTACAACAGTTTTGTTCAGCTTCTTAAGTCCTAATGCTTCAACAGTTTTCTTATGCTTAGGTACAGCACCGATTGTAGATTTTACTAATGTGATTTTTAAATCTGCCATTTTGTTCTACCTCCTTAGCCAAAGATCTCTTCAACAGATTTACCGCGAAGCTTAGCTACTTCTTCCGGAGTTTTAATCTGGCGTAATCCTTCGATTGTAGCAAGTACAACGTTCTGTTTGTTGTTAGAACCAAGAGATTTTGTACGGATATTCTTGATTCCTGCCATCTCGATTACGGCACGTGCTGGACCACCAGCGATAACTCCAGTACCTTCTGGAGCCTTCTTAAGTAATACAGAAGCGCCTCCGAATTTACCGATATAATCATGTGTTACACTGTCATTTTCATCTAATGCTACAGAGATGAGATTTTTAGCTGCATCTTCTTTTCCTTTGCGGATTGCTTCCGGAATTTCTGTAGCTTTTCCTAAACCTGCACCAACATGGCCATTTCCGTCACCAACAACTACTAAAGCTGTGAATCTCATATTACGGCCACCCTTAACAACTTTGGTTACACGTTTAATTGATACTACTTTTTCGTTTAATTCTAATGAATTAGCATCAATACGTTCCTGTCTCATGTGTGCTCCTCCTTCTAGAAATTCAACCCAGCTTCTCTAGCTGCGTCTGCTAATGCCTGTACTTTACCCTGATAAATAAATCCGCCTCTGTCGAAGACAACGTCTTTAATACCTTTTTCAAGGGCCTTTTCTGCGATTACTTTTCCTAAATATGCTGCTGCATCAACGTTGTTAGTTTTCTCCAGGTTTGCTTTCACATCTTTCTGAAGAGTGGAAGCGGAAACCAGTGTATTTCCAACTGTATCGTCAATAATTTGAGCATACATATGATTATTACTTCTGAATACCGCTAAACGTGGGCACTCAGCTGTACCAGATAAACGGTTACGTAATTTTCTGTGCTTGTTTACGCGAACTTCACTTCTTGATTTTTTGCTAACCATTTTCACACTCTCCTTACTTATTTTTTACCAGTCTTACCAACTTTACGTCTGATAACTTCATCAGCATACTTAATACCTTTACCTTTGTATGGCTCCGGTCTTCTCTTGTCTCTGATCTCAGCCGCAAACTGACCAACTTTTTCTTTACTGAGTCCTTTAACGATGATCTTGTTCTGACCTTCAACTACTGTCTCAATGCCTTCAGGATCTTCCATCTCGACTGGATGAGAATAACCAAGGTTCAGTGTTAATTTGTTACCTGATTTTGCTGCTCTGTATCCAACACCGTTAACTTCCAGAACCTTCTGGTATCCTTCCGTTACACCAATAACCATGTTATTGATCAGTGTTCTTGTAAGACCATGTAAAGATTTCATTTTCTTTAAGTCATTTGGTCTTGTTACAACGATTTCTTCGCCTTCCTGTTTGATTTCCATCTCTGTAGGAAGTGCTTTCTCAAGTGTTCCCTTTGGACCTTTAACAGTCACTACATTGTTCTCAGCGATCTCAACAGTTACGCCTGCCGGGATAGCGATTGGATGTCTTCCGATACGTGACATACCTTATTCCTCCTTAACTTAGATTCTCGGAAAAGCTCTTATGGCTTCTCTGTTTTCAGTTTCTATATGGCAATCAGTTCAGGCTGTGCCTTACGGCACACCTTCACTAAGTTGCTCACGGGTTTCTTACCAAATATAGCAGAGAACTTCTCCACCGATACCAAGCTTTCTTGCAGCTTTGTCAGTGATTACACCCTGGTTTGTGGAAATGATTGCTGTTCCAAGTCCACCAAATACCTTAGGTACATTCTCGCTTGAAGCGTATACACGAAGACCTGGTTTAGAAATTCTCTTAAGGCCTGTGATAACTTTCTCGTTCTTATCAGCACCGTATTTCAGTGTGATGTGAATTGTTTTGAATACTCCGTCTTCAACAACATCGTATTTCTCGATATATCCTTCATCTAACAAGATATTAGCGATAGCAAGCTTCATCTTGGATGCTGGAACATCTACAGTATCATGTTTAGCAGTATTTGCATTACGGATTCTTGTAAGCATATCTGCGATTGGATCACTCATTGTCATTGTTCTTTCCTCCTACCAACTTGCTTTCTTAACACCTGGAATCTGTCCCTTGTATGCTAACTCACGGAAGCAAACACGGCAGATACCATATTTTCTCAAATATGCATGTGGACGTCCACAGATTCTGCAACGATTGTATTCTCTTGTGGAGAACTTCTGCTTGCGCTGCTGTTTCACTTTCATTGCTGTCTTAGCCATAATTTACCTCCTTATTTTGTAAATGGCATGTTGAACTGAGTGAGCAGTTCGCGTGCCTCTTCATCTGTATTAGCAGTAGTAACGAAGATGATATCCATACCTCTTACCTTATCTACTTTATCGTATTCGATCTCAGGGAAGATCAGCTGCTCTTTAATTCCGAGAGCATAGTTACCTCTTCCGTCAAATGCGTTAGGATTTACACCTCTAAAGTCACGTACACGAGGAAGAGCAAGGTTAACCAGACGGTCAACGAACTCATACATCTTTTCTCCTCTTAATGTAACTTTACATCCGATCGGCATACCCTCTCTGATTTTAAAGTTAGCAACGGACTTTTTAGCTTTACAAACTACAGCCTTCTGACCTGTGATTTTCTCCATGTCAGCGATTGCAGCATCTAAAAGTTTTGCGTTATCTTTTGCTTCACCAACACCCATGTTGATAACAACTTTATCGAGTTTTGGTACTTCCATAATATTTTTATAACCGAACTTTTTGATCATTGCATCAACGATCTCGTTCTGGTACTGTTCTTTCAGTCTACTCAAAGCTTTGGACCTCCTTCCTCAAATTAATCAATCACTTCGCCTGTTGATTTAGCGTAACGTACTTTTTTGTCTCCATCCATCTTGATACCAACTCTTGTAGCAGTTCCTTTGTGAACATACATTACGTTAGAGATATCGATTGGTCCTTCCTGACGAACGATTCCGCCTTCCTGGTTCTGAGCACTTGGTTTTGTGTGCTTTGTCAGCATATTTACGCCTTCAACGATAACCTTTCCTGTCTTCTGGTTAACAGCGATAACTTTGCCTTCTTTGTCTTTATCTTTACCGGCGATAACCTTAACTGTATCACCTTTTTTGATCTTTAACATTGACATCTTACGCGCACCTCCTTAAAGTACTTCCGGAGCCAGAGAAACAATTCTCATGAACTGTTTGTCACGAAGCTCTCTTGCTACTGGCCCGAAGATACGGGTTCCTCTTGGTGTCTTATCATCTTTTATAATTACAGCAGCATTTTCATCGAAACGGATGTAAGATCCATCTTTACGACGTGTACTGTTTACAGTACGAACAACTACAGCTTTAACTACGTCACCTTTTTTAACAACGCCGCCTGGTGTTGCATCTTTAACAGTCGCAACGATTACATCACCGATACTTGCATATCTTCTTGTTGAACCGCCAAGTACACGGATACACAGTAACTCTTTCGCACCTGTGTTGTCTGCTACTTTAAGTCTGCTTTCTTGCTGTATCATGCAGGTTTCCCTCCTTATACTATTTCACTTTTTCCATAACTTCAACAAGTCTCCATCTCTTGTCTTTTGACAGAGGTCTTGTTTCCATAACTTTTACTTTGTCGCCGATATTGCACTCATTGTTTTCATCATGTGCTTTTAATTTATATGTCTTCTTTACAATCTTCTTGTAAAGTGGATGTTTTACATGATCTTCGATTGCTACAACGATAGTTTTGTCCATCTTGTTGCTGACAACCTTACCAACTCTGGTTTTTCTAAGATTTCTTTCCACAGTCTGTAACTCCTTTCATTTTGTGAGTTTTCAGTTTCTACTGAGCTGCCTTTTCAGTGATTACTGTCTGAATTCTGGCAATATTTCTTCTTACTTCTTTAATTCTGCTTGTATTGTCCAACTGGTTTGTTGCGTTCTGGAATCTTAAATTAAAAAGTTCCTTTTTAGCAGCTACTAATTCTTCATTCAGCTCTGCAGCTGATTTTGCTTTTAAATCTTCAACAAATGCATTAATTTTCACTGTTATCACCGCCTTCTAAGTCTGCGCGAGAAACTACTTTACATTTACATGGCAGCTTGTGAGTTGCAAGACGAAGAGCCTCTTTCGCAACTTCTTCCGGTACACCTGCGATCTCAAAAAGAACGCGTCCCGGTTTAACAACAGCTACCCAGTATTCTAAGGTTCCTTTACCAGAACCCATACGTGTCTCAGCTGGTTTCGTAGTTACAGGTTTATCTGGGAATATCTTGATCCAAACTTTACCACCACGCTTGATGTAACGTGTCATAGCGATACGGGCTGCTTCGATCTGGTTAGAACGGATCCAGCAAGGTTCCGTTGCAACGATACCATATTCACCGTTTGTAATCTGGTTACCGCGAAGAGCTTTACCCTTCATGGTACCACGGAATTGTTTACGACGTTTTACTCTTTTTGGCATTAACATGATTATCTATCTCCTTCCTTAACTGTTTTCTCCGGAAGAACTTCGCCTTTGTAGATCCAAACTTTAACACCAACTTTTCCGTAAGTTGTGTTTGCTTCAGCGAATCCGTAGTCAATGTCTGCTCTCAGTGTCTGAAGAGGAATTGTTCCCTCGCTGTAGAACTCTGTACGAGCCATGTCAGCTCCACCAAGACGTCCTGATACAGAAGTCTTAACACCAAGTGCTCCAGATTTCATAGTTCTTGACATGCAGGATTTCATTGCACGTCTGAAAGAAATACGGTTCTCAAGCTGTAATGCGATGTTCTCAGCTACTAACTGAGCATCTTTATCCGGTCTCTTGATTTCTTTGATGTCAACGATTAACTTTTTATCTGTAAACTGTGCTAATTCACCTTTTACTTTCTCGATCTCTGCTCCGCCTTTACCGATTACAACACCAGGTTTTGCTGTGTAAACGATGATCTTTACGCGGTCAGATGCTCTCTCGATTTCAATTTTAGAAATACCAGCACTGTATAATCTCTTTTTAAGATATGTTCTGATTTCATGGTCTTCCACTAAGCAGTCTGCGAAATCTTTCTCTGCATACCATCTTGAGTCCCAGTCTTTGATAACTCCGACTCTCAAACCATGAGGATTAACTTTCTGTCCCATGTTTGCCCTCCTTATCTTTCATCAAGCACGAGTGTAATGTGGCTCATTCTCTTTTCGATTCTGTAAGCTCTACCCTGTGCTCTAGGTCTGATTCTCTTCATTGTTGGTCCTTTGTTTGCATAAGCCTCTGCAATGTACAGATTCTCAGCATTCATGCCGTTGTTATTCTCAGCATTTGCAATTGCAGACTCTAATAATTTCTTTATTAAACTAGAAGCATATCTTGGATTGTATGTCAAAATACCAAGTGCTGTTGTTACATCCTTACCTCTGATGGCATCTAATACGAAGCATGCTTTCTGAACAGAAACTCTTGCGTAAGATAACTTAGCAGAAGGTCTTGTATCTTTGTTAGCATTTCTTTCTCTTTTAATTTGGGATCTATGTCCTTTAGCCATGGATGAACCCTCCTTTCACAATCTAATTATCTAACTTTGGATTTCTTTTCGTCTTTTCCGTGTCCTCTGTAGGTTCTGGTTGCTACGAACTCTCCGAGTTTGTGTCCAACCATATCTTCAGTAACATATACAGGTACATGCTTTCTTCCGTCATGAACAGCAATTGTATGTCCGATCATGCTTGGGAAGATTGTAGAACGACGGGACCATGTCTTGATTACAGACTTGTCTCCAGCCTCGTTCATAGCATCAACCTTTTTAAGCAGGCTTGCGTCTGCGAATGGTCCTTTTTTAATAGAACGTGCCATAGGTTCTAACCTCCTTATGAAAACTATTTAATTGCTTTACCATCTCTTCTTCTTACGATCATCTTGTTAGAAGCTTTATTTTTCTTTCTTGTCTTAAGACCAAGTGCTGGTTTGCCCCAAGGTGTACACGGACCCGGACGACCGATTCCTGTCTTACCTTCACCACCACCATGCGGATGGTCATTCGGGTTCATAACAGAACCACGAACTGTAGGTCTGATTCCCATATGACGTTTACGTCCTGCTTTACCAATGTTGATCAGGTTGTGATCACCATTTCCAACAACTCCGACAGAAGCTCTGCACTCAAGCGGTACCATTCTCATTTCTCCTGATGGAAGTCTGAGTGTCGCATATTTTCCTTCTTTCGCCATTAACTGAGCACTGTTACCAGCGGAACGAACCATCTGTCCACCTTTTCCAGGATGAAGCTCAATGTTATGAACCTGAGTACCAACCGGAATCTGTGCTAATGGAAGGCAGTTACCGATTTTAACTTCGGCTTCTGGTCCATTCATAATTGTCATTCCATCTGTAAGTCCTTCTGGAGCGATGATATATGCTTTTTCACCATCTTCATAGCAGATCAGAGCAATATTAGCTGTTCTGTTTGGATCATATTCGATACCAAGTACAGTTGCGTGGATATTGTCTTTTCTTCTCTTGAAGTCGATAATTCTATATTTTTTCTTAGCTCCGCCTCCGCGGTGTCTAACTGTGATTTTTCCTTGATTATTACGTCCAGCCTGTCTGCTCTTTGGAGCTAACAGAGATTTTTCTGGTGTTGTCTTTGTGATTTCAGAGAAATCAGAACCAGTCATCTGTCTTCTGGAAGGCGTATATGGGCGGTATGTTTTAATTCCCATGATAAATCTCCTTTCAATTGTTTATTGTCACGGTTTCTGTCCGTATGCTTTGCAATCTTATAATCCCTGGAAGATCTCGATATCTGCGCTATCCTCTGTAAGTTTTACGATTGCTTTCTTAGTTTTAGCTGTTTTTCCGAAGTTGTAAGTTCCACGAACTCTTTTCTTCTTTCCATCGTTATTCATTGTGTTTACTTTCTCAACTTTTGTTCCGGTAAACATTTTTTCAACAGCTTCTTTAATCTGAGATTTTGTTGCTTCTGGGTGTACCAAGAAAGTGTATTTCTTTTCTCCCATAAGTTCCATACTCTTTTCTGTTACTACAGGTTTAAGGATTACATCATAATACTGAACGTTTGCCATTATGCGTACACCTCCTCGATTTTAGCAACAACAGCTTTTGTTGTGATTACTGTGTTGTATTTTAAGATATCGTACACATTGATTGTATTAGTCTTTGCAGTCTTGATGTCAGCAATGTTTCTTGCTGAAAGTTCTGCATTTTTGTTGTCATCCTCTAATACTACTAATGCTTTAGATACATCTAAATTCTTAAGAATGTTTGCAAAGTTCTTTGTCTTTGCTTCTTCAAAGTTGATCTCATCGATTACGATAAATTTGTTTTCTTCAACTCTTGATGTGAGTGCAGATTTCAGAGCTGCTCTCTTCTCTCTCTTATTCATTTTGAAAGAATAATCTCTCGGAACTGGTGCGAATACAACTCCGCCGCCTGTCCACTGTGGAGCTCTTGTGGATCCCTGTCTTGCATGACCGGTTCCTTTCTGTCTCCATGGTTTTCTTCCACCACCAGAAACTTCAGAACGTGTTTTCGCTTTCTGTGTTCCCTGACGGTTATTTGCAAGCTGGCTTACAACTGCCATGTGTACAAGATGTTCATTTACTTCAACACCGAATACAGCATCGCTTAAGTCGATCTTACCAACTTCTTTACCTTCGATATTATAAACAGATACGTTAGCCATCTTAAGTGTCCTCCTTCCTTCGCCAAATCTTAGTTAGCTTTTACTGCTTCTTTGATAGTTACTAAAGATTTCTTAGGTCCCGGTACTGAACCTTTAACCAGAAGTAAGTTATTCTCAGCATCAACACGTACAACTACAAGGTTCTGGACTGTAATCTTCTTACTTCCCATATGTCCCGGCATGTGTTTTCCTTTGAATACTTTACTTGGATCTGAACAAGCACCGTTTGAACCAGCATGGCGATGATACTTAGAACCATGAGCCATAGGTCCTCTTGACTGATTGTGACGTTTGATTGCACCCTGGAATCCTTTTCCTTTAGAGATTGCAGTTGCATCAATCTTATCTCCAGCAGCGAAGATATCAGCTTTGATTTCCTGACCTAACTCATATTCGCTAGCATTTTCAAATTTAAATTCTCTTACAAATTTCTTACCTGTAACACCGGCTTTAGCAAAATGTCCCTGCTCTGCCTTTGTTACACCGTGACGGTGAACGATTTCTTTCTTTCCACCTTTGTCTTTGTTGATGATCTTGTCTTTCTTGTCAACGAACCCAACCTGAACAGCTTCATATCCGTCATTCTCAACAGTCTTGATCTGTGTTACAGCGCAAGGTCCTGCCTGAAGAACTGTTACCGGAGTAAGTGTTCCGTCTTCGTTGAAGATCTGAGTCATTCCGACTTTTGTTGCTAAAATAGCTTTCTTCATTTTATTTTACCTCCTGTGATTTACAGCGGAACGCCCTTTTTTCGGACGCTCATCCTAAATTATAGGAATTACTGCTTCTTATTTCATTTTGATATCAATAGCTACACCAGCTGGCATTTCCAGTCTTGATAATGCATCTACAGTCTTCTGTGTCGGTGCAATGATATCGATCAGTCTCTTATGAGTTCTCTGTTCGAACTGCTCTCTGGAATCTTTGTATTTGTGAACAGCTCTTAAGATTGTAACTACTTCCTTCTTTGTCGGAAGTGGTACAGGTCCACTCACCTTAGATCCATTTTTCTTTACAGTTTCGATGATTTTCTTAGCGGATGCATCTACTAACTGATGATCATACGCCTTTAAAGTGATTCTCATTACTTGACTTGCCATAAAAAAAGTCGCCTCCTTTTCGTACTTATAATCGAGTACGACAAGCGGTGACTGTACACTCTCCCGTGTGTGTCGTGAGAACCCACACGTTGTTACCACATCGCAGTGGCTGTTATAGTAGTTTCGTACAGTGACTTGTCGCCAGTTTCCTAACTTGACATTCGCTCCACGGAAAACCTGCTGATCTCCAGCAGCAACCTCACGCTTCAACGCTATCATGTCACAGCTCTCTTAGTATATCCCAATCCGGCAGATAATGCAAGTACTATTTTTGTTTTTTTTACCGTACAATCTTTCAGATTCTCTTTTATATCGGCGCTGTTAATTTTTCGCTAAAAGTATCACTTTTCATTATATCTGCATTATGTTTTCTAATATCTCTATTGATATTTTCATTTTTTCAGACTATACTGTTACTATAAACCAGTGCAGACAGGGAAGTCAGACATCAGAGATGTTTTGCTTCCCTTTTTTGCAAAAATATAATAGAGAATGGAGCGTGTTACATATGAGCGAAAATGGAAATCAATCTCGTGAATGGAGCTCAAGGTTTGGATACATCATGGTTGCGGCCGGTGCTGCAATCGGACTAGGAAACATCTGGAAATTCCCATACCTCGCTTATCAGGGCGGTGGCGGTGTATTTCTGGTCGTCTATATCCTGATTGTTGCCGTCATGGCTCATCCAATGGTAGAGATGGAGACTGCAATCGGACGCCACAGCGCTTCTGACACAGTAACCTGTTTTGAACGTATTAATAAAAAATGGGGATTTGTCGGCTGGCTGGCAAATATCTGTACACTACTTATCAATATGTATTATGTCGTTGTCGGTGGATGGGTACTCAAGTACGCTTTTCAATACATTATAAGCGGCGACTTCGGTTCCGACAAACAGGCCTACTTCACAGATTTTACTACTTCAACTGTCGAACCGATTATTTGGGCTATGATCTTACTGGCATTCGTCTCTATATTGTTACTGTTCGGAATCACCAATCTTGTAGAAAAAGTAACCAAGATTATCATGCCGATACTCTTTCTCTTCCTTATTATATGTGGTATCTGGGCGATCTTTGTAACCGATAACGCAATTGAAGGATTAAAATACTATCTTCTTCCTGATTTCAGCAAGTTCAATTTCACCGTATTTTCCCAGGCTGCAACACAGGTGCTCTTCTCTGTAGGTATCGGCTGGGGAATCTATGAAACACTGGGGGCAAATATTCCAAAAAAGAATAATCTAAAGAGCGATGCCATTCTTGTATCCATCTGCGATACCGGTGCTGCCATCCTTGCCGGCTTTGTAATTATTCCATCCGCATTCGCAGGCGGAGTCGATATGCAAAGCGGCCCGAGCCTGATATTCCTTGTAATGACCGGCATCTTCAGCAAACTGCCTGGAGGACGTCTGATCGGCATCTGTTTCTTCCTTGCGATTGTATTTGCCGTGATTTCATCATTATTTACATTCTTTGAGATTTCTATCCGCACTTTCGAAGATAACCTGAAAATGGGCCGGATCAAGGCAACACTTATCATTTCTCTGATCATCGGGGCCGGCAACATTATCGTTTCTCTCGGATTCGGAGTATTAAGCGGTATAAAGCTTCCATGGCTGGACGCTTCCGGTATATCCTATCTCGGACTCTATGACTGGCTTGACACATTTACCGGATATATCCTGCTTCCGCTCGGTTGTCTTCTTGTCTGTCTCTTCGTATCCAAGGTCTGGGGATTTGAAGAATACGAAAAAGAACTTACGAACAACGGCAAATTCGGAAGAATTACTTTATATGATAAGATTCTTACTCACATTGTCGTTCCGGTCTTCATGGTGATCATTATTCTGAATGTATTTGGATTCATACGCTAAAATCCGGTGTCAGACACCGACACTTTCTTCGGTCATATGATATTTTTAAAAATTTTAATTTTATTTACTTGTAATTTTTATATTTTTTCGCTACTATTAATAAGCAAATAAATTTTCACGAATTTTTGTATTTTTTATACATTGGAGAATAAAAGAATGGACATCAAAAGTTGGAAAATCATGCTGGCCGTAGATGATTACGGCAGCTTTACCCGTGTAGGCGCAGAACTCGGTTACACACAATCCGGCATTACACAAATGATGAAAAACCTGGAAAAAAAGGTCGGATTTCCACTCTATATCAAAGATCACCACGGTATCAGACTTACAAATGAGGCCAAATCACTGATTCCGGCAATCCGCACATTATTGAATGCCGACGAGGTGATTCATCAGGAAATTGCAGCGTTAAACGGTGCTCAAAGAGGCACAATCCGGATCGGTACTTATCTCAGCTGTTCGATTCACTGGATTCCAAAGATCATCCGTGAATTCCAACAGAAGCATCCGGATATTATCATCCAGGTAATCGAGGGTGTTGAAGGCGAACTTGCCGACTGGATTCAGGAGCGCCGCGTAGATATCGGATTTATCAGCCTGCAGAAAAATCATAAGTATCAATTTCTTCCTGTCATGGACGATCCAATGTATGCAGTTATTCCGGAAAACGATCCGCTTGCCAAAGAAGCGGAAATTCCGATCGAAGCATTCGAAGGGGCTCCTTTTATCATCACTGAATATACACCCGGAAGCGATGTGCACCGTGTCTTAAGAAAGAATAAAATCCATCCGGATATCCGTTACGTAACCCGAAATGAATTTTCTTCTCTTTCTATGGTAGAACACGAACTTGGATACTCTATCCTCCCAGGTCTTCTGCTCCGTGGTCAACAAGGAAAATTCGTCAAACGTCCGCTGAAACCAACGATTACCCGGCAGTTAGGCCTGGCCTATTCTTCTTTAGAAGATTTGTCACCGGCTTCCAAGACATTTCTGGAATACGCGAAAAATTTCCTGTTAGATGATTAATCCCGCAAAGCTGCTGTTTTATCTGTATACTTTACTTAACAAACAAAAACCCTGCTGTTTTTCATACAGCAGGGTTTTCTATTATATATAATGTATCAGATGCACTCAATGCCTTAAATAAATCCAAACACATGAAGTATTACAATCAATGTAAGCACCGGACAGATCACTGCCAGAGACAACTTATCATACATAGATAACTTTCCATGTTTACCATTATTCGTAAGTTCTTTTTCATACTCATTAAATCCCCATGCTTTCACAATATAGAAACACGTCAGCAATACGCCCAGAGGCAGGAGTACATAACCACTCAGGCAGTCGCACCAATCATAAATATCATAATAAGCAATTCCCTGAAAACTCGGCCATGGAAGTTTCAACCAGCTAAGTATGCCTTTTGACAAAGAACAGAGAACACTTCCGCCGTACACCAGAGTCGCTGTAATAATCAGAGAAACCTGATGTGACGTATGCGTCTTCTCCTGTACATACATACGCGGAATTTCAAGAATCGTAAAGAATGTTGAAATAACCGCAAAAATCAAAGATGCGAAGAAAAAGATACCAATAATTCTTCCACCCGGTAACGTTTCAAAAATCTGTGTCATTGCGACAAACACAAGCGATGGTCCGGAAGACATCTCACTTCCTGTCCCGACAACAGTCGGGATGATAACAAACCCGGCAAGCAGCGCAATAAAGGTATCGCAGATATCTACCCACCATGCATCCGCCTTCAGATTAGCGTCTTTATTCATGCTCGCACCAAGAGTTGTAAAGATCCCCCATCCAATACCAACAGAGAAACATACCTGCATACATGCATCTGCGAACTGCTGCATTCCGAATTTACTGAAATCCGGCACAAAATAATATTTCAATCCATCCACAGCTCCCGGCACAACGATTAATGCATAAATACCGCATACAAGAAGTAATACCGCCAGCATCGGCATAATCACCTTTGAAGCTTTCTCAACAATATTCGTAATCCCGAAGAAAAGGAAAAAGACAATGATTGCAATAATAATCAGGCTATAGATCAATGGCTGCGTTGTACTGCTGATATAATTATCAAAGTATGCCTGTTTATCCTTGCCAAAATCACCGGACACTACATAAGTAACAAAATATTTGAGTACCCATCCGGATACAACCAGATAATAAATATCAATGAGAAATGTACATACTATATTAATTACTCCGACAAATCGCCATTTCGGATGAATTACGCCATAGCTTGCGGCTGCACTTGCACGTCCTCTACGTCCAACTGCCTGTTCCGCCTGAACGATCGGATGTCCCAGAAGAATACAGATTACAATGTAAATCAGAACAAACGCTCCTCCTCCGTCACCGTAAGCCAGATACGGGAATTTCCAAATATTACCCAGTCCTATCGCAGCACCGGCCGCTACCATAATATAACCGAATCTCGAGAAACTTTTTGCTTCTTTGTGATCACTCATATATAATCACTCCTATCCTTTTAAGTATTCTACATGACCCTTTTATTCCCTGGTTTGATTATCCTTAATTTCTACTGTCTCATTCATACTTTGGTCTAAAACAAAAAGGGCGTTACTTCTCTTTCCTCAAGAAGTAACACCCTTGTCACGTAAAATCTGTTCCTATTATAACAGGCAGGAAATTATCTGTCAATATTTATATTTCGTGCATATTTACATATATTTCCCCGCAAACATTACTATTCACTCATATTTTTTCACAATTCCGACTCTTCAAGCTGCTTCTTGTATATTATTTTTGACATCATTTCTCATTTATTCATTAAAATTGCACGAAAGAGCACCCATCAATTCCACATTTTCTTGTTGCAATGCCAGTTTTTTACATCCTTATTGACATCATCGAATTAACGTGCTATATTAATATCAACTTAAAAACAGACACCAACGGCGGTTCCTTAACAGAATTCTATTATGCGGGAACTGCTCTTTTAGAATCAGACATTATATTGTAGTAATTTGTTTTTAAGAAACCATTATTATGGTTGTTATTGCAGTTATACCTAAGCTGGTCGTTTCCCCCAAGAATGACCTTGCGAAGGTGAACTCCAATTGATATATACATCCTCTATATAGAGGAGCATTCCCCAGCTTTGTATATAAAGACAAAACTGCAATGCAACGAGGAAAAACCTCTCAATGACATACCAATAAGAAAGAGCACGACATGTTCAGATGTCGTGCTTTTTCTTATTGAATCTGTCTATAATTTTCATGTTTGATTGACTTTTAACGATTTAATTGGTAAAATATTAATACAAAGCAATGCGTGAATTTATAGAAAATCTTTACAAATCGGGGTGTATAAGATTTCTTTTTTAAAGTGCTAAAATACATTTTGCACTTATGCATTCACATGTATAGCTTGTCAACAATTAAATATGAAAATCTGGAGGGATGAATTTATGTTATTAGCGATCCAAATTTTATTAGGTGTTTTGTTCGCCGGAACAGGTATCGGCCTTGTTGTCGACATAGGCAAGAACCGCATGGATGAACTCAAAGGTTCTACAGGTAAGCAGTGGGGTTCCGCTTTTGCGGTTGGTATCATAGCCAACTTCCTTGATACTTTAGGATGTGGTTCCTATGCACCATCAACATTCATGTACAAACTTTTTAATCAGATTGATGATATCAACATTCCGGGTACACTGAATGTTGGTGACACATTCCCAGTTATTTTTGAGGCATTCATCTTCACAACTTCTGTAGAATGTGATCCTATCTTCTTATGGGTAATGTATATCTGTGCCGCTGTTGGTTCATTCGGATTTGCATCCATCGTAACAAAATGGCCACGTAACAAGATCAGAATTGCTCTTGGAACCATTATGATTCCTCTTGCTGCGATCATGCTTTGCAAGAACTTAGGTGTCGGACCTTTCGGTATTGTTGGTACTGCAACAGGATTAAGCGGATGGAAACTGATCGTTGCCGCAGCTCTTAATATCTTATGGGGTGCTTTAATGGATATCGGTTTCGGTCTTTATGCACCATGTATGGCAACATGTCTGCTTCTTGGTGTTGATGCTGCTACATGCTTCCCTGTATTCATGGGATCTTGCGCATGCTTAATGCCGGCTTGTTCTATCGAGTTCATTAAATCACACAGATATGACGTACCACACACAGTCGGTAATGCGCTCGGCGGATGTATCGGTGTATTCATTGCATGGAAAGTGGTTACAGGACTTCCGATGTTCTGGCTCATCAACTTAATTTGTATCGTTCTTCTTTGGACTTCTTACACATTACTTAGTGCAGCAAAGAAAGATAAAGCAAAAGGTATTGCTTAATATCCGCAAAACATATAAATAAGCAATGCACTTATTTAAACAAAATAACATCCGGATGGCAGTCTTAACAGACTGCCATCTTTATATCCTGACACACAAGAGGAACTGCCTGTGCAGTTTCCACGCATTACAATTTTATTTATGGAGAATATCATATGTTTGTTAACGAATATGTAATGACACGCAAGCGTTATGACAAATGGGCAGCTCCAAAATTCTGGAAGCTTCCCATCTTTTACGTATATTGTATAATCTTCGCAGCCGGAACTTTTGGCTGGATTTATTTTCATCATGTAGGCGCTTCGCTCAGATGGCAGTCTGTTGGTGCTACACTTTCCTTTATAGCCCTCTACCGCGGAGTATTTTTCAAATGGATGCATGCTGACAAAACTTTCCGTGTGACACGCGCACAATATTTCAATGGAAAAGACTGGACATGTAAAGTGATGATCCGTGAGAAAGATATAGCACTCTTTATCAACAATAAGATCAACAATCATGTAAACTGGGAAGATCTCACAAAATTTGAAGAAGCAAAAACTTATTATAAATTAACTTCCAAAGATCAGATAGAAGGAATTATGCTTGACAAAGACTCTTTTACAGAAGGGGATTCGAGCAGTTTTAAACAATGGATGTTAGAACAGCATCCGGAAATCAAATACGGACCTATTGATCCGGCATTTGACAAATAGAAAAAGAGAAGATTTCCATCGCAAAATGTGGTAATCTTCTCTTTTTACAAGTTCTCCGTTTTCCTTTTTTCAGACATTCTGTCCAGATATTTTAACGTCCTTCCAGTTCGTCTTTATGGCGCATCTTGAGTTTCAGAAGTGCCTTCGCCTTCAGACAGTCTACTTTCACCATATTATTTTCTCCGACAACGTCTGTTTCTGTGCCATCGGCACTCTTATTAATATCAATGATTCCATCCAGATAATCATTGACTACAACGAACTTCGCAACCGTTCCGCTGAAATTAAGTCCCGTTACCGGAATTCCACGAATACCAAGTTGTTCACATGTGTTGGTATAATCCACATCACTATTTCCCCATCCATCTGATGATATGATCACACCATCTGCACGCATACACTCAGCCATTGCTGCCGCTCTGGTTCCAACCAGCATCTTATCTTTATTATCATCCGGAGTCCCTACTATAATAAGTCCAAGAAGGTCCAGATCTGTATCCTCAGATACGACTTCCAGAAGAGGATCTCTGAAATGATGTAATGATGTTTCTTTTGTCGATGGTCCAATACCCATAACTTCTGCACCTCCTATTATTACTGCATCGAACGGATAATACCGTCTCTGTACTCATTTGGAGTAATCATAACCGGCATATTACCCATATCGATAATTGAACGTCCGCCTTCAACCCCTGACGGTTCATCCGGGAACATCCACGTATCATACATAGCTCCCTGACCTGCAACCTGACGGATAATGACAACCTTCTTCTTTCCAGGTCTCACCTTATCATGATATTCATGCCGTTCCGTACACTTGTCCCCTTTGAACTTTTTCAGTTTATCCCTGTATGTCTGAATAAATTCATCACACAATCTGTGCGCAGTAAATGGTCCATGTCTCTCCTGTCCCATTCCGGCCGCAAATGTAACATCAAAAGAAATGATATAATCATCATCTCCCGGTGTACCTGCACGGTTTAAGTATAACTGTTCTTTCAGATTCCCTTCCGATGAACCAAATTCGTGACACTGCTTTCCATTCACATCAACGCCTGTCAGCATTACATATACACCGGTTATGGTGTGAGTAATTCCTTCTCCCAATTTACCAAGCACTTTTGTTGAGATTGGAATGATATCCATGATCGTGTTCGTCCATCTGTCGTGGTCTCCCGGTTTTATGATCTGAATATCAATCTTCTCAATACAATCATCCTGTGCAACAAGCTGATCGATCATCTCTTTACTGACTGTCATATGTCCATCCGTTGTGATATTATTGTGTTCACCCCATTCCACATCTGTCATATGAAATGCTTTGATCACAAGGCGTCTTAAGTCTATCTCTTTCTCAGCCATCATGTCACCTCCTATATTCTTAAGGCATATCTCTTTCCTGTACCATTCAGGAAATTAAGCATATCTCTGCCCCTTTCTATGCCTTCTCCATGTCTCTAGTATACAATATACTGCAAGAAATTCCAATATATTGTCTCATTCTTTTTTTAAAAAAGGGCAGATGCAAAATACATCTGCCCTTCTTAAGATCAACAATATTCCTTAAATAGAATTAGATCTTAGCAACATACTCGAATGGCAACGGAACAATCTTTCCTGGAGTTTCGATTTTCTCTAACTGCTCCAGAGTTGCCTTTACGATCTGTGTCTGCTGTTCTACGTTGTGAGGACCACCCGCATTAGCACCCATAGGTACCAACGGAGCTACCGCACGAGGAGTACCAGTCTGACGAACAACTGGTGGAAGAGCTGCAATAATAATTGTAGGAATTCCAGCTTCTTCAATCGCTCTCTGCACCAATACTGCAGAGCGGTGGCAGGTACCTCAGCCAGCGGTGAGGATTACTGCGTCAACATCCTCATTTTTGAACATTTCAGCGATAGCAGGACCAGTTTCATGTTTGAATTTCTCCTGGTTTCCACCACCACCCATGAATCCAGCATGTACAGGAGCACAAGCTCTGATAAATCCTTCTGCAGCTAATTCATGAATTCTGTCAATTGGGAACATACAGTTGATGTCCTTGTTAACATCACTGTTATCATATCCACCGTGTGATACCATCAGATCACTAGATGGTGTAGTGTTTTCGATCTTTCTCCATGTGAAGTCACCAGCAAGGTTAAATCTCTCCTGGCTCTTCTTGTGAACACCTGCTGCTGTTGCAAGAGCGATAGACATATCTTTTAACTCTTTTGTTACAGGAGCCCATACTGACGGTGGAGTAATAGGAACGAATATTTCAGACTGTAAGCCTTTAACAACCGTTAAACTCATTTTTAATCCTCCTTATTAGCATCCAAACGTGCTTGCATTTCTTGTTGTTTGCGACGTTCTTTTTCAATATTGCTGACGTATTTCTCATTTACTTCCGGTCCGAGCTGTTCCGGAAAACTCATGTTCCAGCCAACTTCCTGACCTACTTTCGGTTCTGTATCGCAGATGAACATTCTCTTCGGAGCTTTAAAGAACCCCAGACGTCCTTTCAAGTCGATGCTGATGCTACAGTCATCAACATCTACGATCACACCTTCCATATAAATGATCTTATCGCCATAGTGTAAACGTTCATTATCCATTATGATAACACCCGATCTTAGTCGTATTTTTCTTTACGTTTCTGGCTCATCGGCAGAGACTGTTCGTTGTCTACGAGTTCAATCTTCTTACCGCAAGCTGCTTCGATCAGCTCTACGTTTGTAGATTTAACGTTTGGATTCCACTTCTTCTCAGCGGCCTTTACTTCTTCACCAGCCATAGCTGCTTTCAGCATAGCAAGAGCACGGATACCCTCTTCCTGGCAAAGTGTATTACATCCAAGTACCTCATTCTCGATACCAGACTCTGATTTGTTATTGTCAACCATGTACTGCATGTACTTGTTACCAACAACAAGTGCACCCTGAACAGCGCAGAATGAAAGTCCTACTACAGGAATTCCTCTCATACCGATCTGCTCGATGTGGCTTGCGAAATCAATGTGGTTATTTCCGAATCCTTCTGTTGTAACGAAAGCTCCGTCAACATCCATCATTTCTACAGTATGTCCTACACGACGAGATACATAGTACTTCTCAGCATTGATCTGAGGTGATCCTACGAATACAACTCCGCAAAGGTCAACTTCTTCATCATGTAAAGCTTCAAGTACAAGTGGCTCTCTCCAGTAATGTCTTGACATCTCTTTAGATGCAGGTCCGATACATGTTAATGCATGGATACATCCATCAAGTACCTCAAGTGGAGATACGCATACAGGTACGTTTCCTAAGTCTACGTTAGCTCTTGCGCCAAGGATACCAACTGGTTCTACAGGAAGGATGAAGTTATCATGCATAGCTCCCTGTCCCATGATCTCTTTTACGATTACGACTTTCTTCTTACCTGGACGACGGATAGATTTCAGTTCTTCGTCTTCAACGATGAAGCTGTCATCTAATTCTTTCATTACTTCACGGATTTCCTGAGTAATGATATCGAATGCTGTATGTGCAGCCATAGGTCCACGACGTTCCATGTTAGTCTTTTCCTGAACTACGATGTTACCTTTGATAAAGATTTCTCCCTTATCCGGGCATCCAGGACGTCCCCACATGATGTTCTCGTCAAGGTATCCTTCTGAAGAACCGAACTCACCAATCTGAACTCCGCCTTCATCTGTTCCTGTCAGCATCATAACAACGCCGTCAAGTACTCTTGTTGCGCCTTCACCAAGGATTGCATCGCCTTCTTTTGTAGCGATTGGCTGAACATCCATGATTGTCTCTGAGTATGTGTGGTATTGGTCAGGAGTGATGATTTCAAGATGGAAATCTTTAACCAGTTCCTGATTAGCAATTACTTCTGCTTCAATTCCTTCACGGATGTAAAGAGTTGTTCCTTCGATCTTTGTCTCTGGTCCTCTCTTAACCTCTGTGATCTTAATGTGTCTTCTTGTTAATGTTCCTACTACTTTTGTTTCTTCAACAGGTGCTTCTGCTGTTGCTGTAGCTGCTACTGCTGCTGCAGGTACTTCTGCTACTGCTTCTCCTGTTGCTCCAAGAGCTCCAACCGGAATTTCAAGATTGATATCTTTTCCTTCTCCGATATGGATCTTGAGTGTTCCTCCAGCTACTGTTGCTGCTGTTGCAACTGGTGCTGCCGGTGCAGCTTCCTCTGCTGGAGCTTCTTCCTCTGCCTTTTCTTCTGCTGGAGTTGTAGGTGCTTTTACACCATCCAGAACATCATTTGTTAACGGGCAAAGAGAATCACATGTTTTTGTAAGTTTTGCACCCAGTACTTCTTCAATAGTAAGGCATCCGTCCAGGTTTAATAATCCTGAATCTACCAGATCATCAAAGATTGCTGGATCTTCGAGGTTCGCCGGTTCAATTGTGATACCAGCTTCTGCTCTACAGCACAGTACTGCAGGATCATGAGCATGTGCTTTTGCTGTTTCAGCTGTGATTGACATATTGTTTTCCCTCCTTGTTTTGTTTCGGTACATTGTCCCTTACGGGATATTGTAATTTTAATATATATACAGTTACATACAACATTCAGAAGAACCTCTCAATTACTTCTGGCGGGCAAAAGAATCGGGGGTCTTCTACCTCATTGTACGCAACAGTAATACCATAATATAATTTTGATAATATTGTGTCATTTCGGACAGTGATTAAAAATCAATATCCTGACTTACTTCTTTTGAAACCTTCAGGCTTCTGTACAGCGGATGTCCAACTGTTCTCATAACGTGGTCTGTCTGATGGAATACTTTCAGTCCCATCTTCGGTCCTGACGCCATTACAGTATTTGAACAGTCTGAGCAGTTACCGATCAGAATGTATTCACATTTGTCTTTCTTGAACTGCATATTGTTCTTAACCTGTCCAGGACAGTTACCAGGTCTTAAGCACTTCAGTGGTGCTCCCGGTTTATTTTCAATTGCCTGTTTACATTTGCACATAGATACTACTTTTGCATTCATCTTAGAAGCGATCTCACGCATACGCTCTTCGCTTCCGCCGCAGGCACATACAAGAATTCCCATTGTTGCTCCGTGGAGATCCGGGAACTCGACTGTTACAAGGATTGCTCCTGTCGTCTTGGTTGTTGGTGCATCTAATGTAGTAGACTTTCCTGTGAAAGCTCCACCCATGATGATCTCGCCATATTTTCCGTCGATTCCGCCGGCTTTTTCGATCATCTCTCCAACGCTTACACCTACCGGTACATCGAAGAATACATGTGCTTCATTTCCACCGTTTAATTTACCACGGACTGTCATATTCTTGCTGATACAAGGTTTCTTTTCATCAACCGCTTCAGCAATCTTACAGACAGTTTCTACATTGATAACAACAGATCTAGCTGCTGATGGAAGCTGTGTAGTTGTGAGTAATACCCCAAGACACTCTCTTACTACTGCACGTTCCTCACCCATCGGGTAGATATCAGCCATCAGGTGCATCTTGATATCAGGCTCATTCTCAAGAGCTTTCTGTAATACCTTGATTGCTTTATGATGTTTCTTCTTAATAGCAATAATTGCTTTCTTTGCGTGAGTGATTTCCATACTATATTTAATACCACGGATTAATTTATCACTCTGCTCTTCGATCTGTCTTGTGTTGTGTTCCAGTCCCGGTTCGCATTCAGCTGCATTTACAAGAATGTATCCACAATCCAGTTTGAAGTCTTTCGGAAGCTCTGGGTTGATCTCAGGATCAAGCTCACCCATCGGAGTTTCTTCTAAATTAATATTAAGTTTTACTCCTGTCGGGAATCCAGCTCCTCCCATTCCTACGATTCCGGCTGCTTTCACCAGATCAAGCTTTGATGACTCATCTGTGATACCTTCTACTGATTCGGTAACAGGAACGAATTCATCCGGCTGTTCAGCGGCCGGCTCGATGATGATGCGGTCTTCTGTAATCTCTGTTACTTTTCCATACACGCTTGAAAAAATGTTAGCTCCCAGGCCTGTTGGTGTAGCAATGAGAGTACCTTTTTTCACCTCAGCACCAACTTCTACACATGGTGCACAAGGAGCGCCAACATGCTGGCGTAATAACATCTGTACATTTCCCATGACACACTTCTCCTTTTTAAATATTTTATCTAAGTCAAAACGAAACTATACAGTTCGTTTACTTATTCACATTTTTTTCATTATAGATAAATTCTATAAATTCATCTTCGCCATTTTTTTAACAGAATTGCTTGTTTTTTTGGCGGAGGCATGTGGGAATCGAACCCACCCAGGACGCTCTTAACGCCCTACACTAGTTTTGAAGACTAGGAGGCACACCAGTTACCCAACTACCCCCATGTGCCTATTAACCATATCACATTTATCCTTATTTTTCAACACTTTTATTTATTTTTATAATACCAAAAAATCATTGACTTTTCAAGGGATTTCGTACATAATGAAATCAACAGATTGAACACGATACTAGAACATAGTCTATTTGTTAATTTTATATCGTAATATTTGTTAATTTTATATTTTTATTTTTTACCCATAGAAAAAGGCACTACGAAAATATAGATGTTTTCAATGTGTTTTTATAAAAACTTATAGATTGTTTCTATAAGAAAATCATAAGGAGGTAAGGATTATGAAGTTAGAAGCAAAAGTTAACTTCGACCGGTTTGAAGAGGCACTTCAGGTTGTAGATGCTCATACAGCCGGTGAGTTCTGTCGTATGGTCATCGGAGGATTCCCTGAGCCAGAAGGCAGCACAATGATCGAAAAGAAAAAATGGATGGAGGAAAAATACGACCACGTTCGTACAGCATTAATGCTGGAGCCGAGAGGACATCACGATATGTTCGGTGCTTTCCTTTGTGAGCCGATCCACGAAGAAGCAGATCTTGGGGTAATCTTCATGGATACAGGCGGATACCTGAACATGTGCGGACACTGTACGATCGGAGCTGTTACAGTAGCCCTTGAAGCAGGTCTTGTTGAATGCCACGAAGGAGAGAACGAAGTTGTTCTGGATGCTCCTGCAGGAATCATCAGAACAAAAGCTCATGTAAAAGACGGAAAGGTAACAGATGTAACTCTTACAAACGTACCTGCATTCATTTACAAAGACAACTTAACAGTTAATATCGACGGAGTAGACATTCCTTATACTATTTCTTTCGGTGGAAGTTTCTTCGCACTGGTTGATACTACAAAGCTTGACATTGGCGAAATCAACGCTAAGACAGTTCCTGCTTATACAGAACTCGGAATGAAGATTCGTGATAAAGTCAACGCAGAAGTTAAGATCCAGCATCCAACTCTGGACATCACAGAAGTTGACCTGGTTGAGTTCTACGGACCAACACCGAATCCGGATCAGGCTACAATGAGAAACGTTGTTGTATTCGGAGATGCTCAGGCTGACCGTTCACCTTGCGGAACAGGTACAAGTGCCAAACTTGCTACTCTTCACGGATGGGGCGAACTCGGAATCGGCGAAGAATTTATTTATGAAAGTTTCATGGGAACACGCTTCAAAGGTGTGATCAAAGAAGAAACTAAGATCGGTGATTACGATGCAGTAATCCCAATGATCACAGGAAGTGCATATCTTACAGGTGTTGCTACTTACTTAATTGACTCTACAGATCCATTAAAATATGGTTTCCTTGTAGGTTAATGCATATTCGGGGTTGAATTAGATTGCATTATCATATATGATGATAGAAGCGGATTCATATGATCCGCTTCTATTTTTTTACTTAGACAGCGTTTTCATGTTCAGAGAACTATTATCCGGGCGTGTTCTCCTGTTATATAAATACCAAGAGAAAGGAATGATCCGAATGCCGCGTAAACGCAGATCCACAAAAAGCCGTATTGTCAAAGCAGCCTGGAATCTTTTCTACAAAAACGGTTATGAACAGACCACTGTAGAAGATATTATCAATGCCGCCAAAACATCAAAAGGCACATTTTACCATTATTTTAAAGGAAAAGAAGCGCTTTTAAACTCTCTTTCCTATCTTTTTGATCAGAAATACGAAGACCTTGCCGCCGTGATCGATCCGAATCTTTCCAGTTATGATAAACTATTATTTTTGAATCACGAATTATTCTACATGATCGAGACCAGCGTGGATATCCATTTGCTTGCATACCTTTATTCTTCGCAATTGATCACCAAAGACAAGAAATCCCTTTCCGACAAGAAACGGATCTATTTCAAATGGCTTACAGAAATTATGGAAGAGGGGCTTGCCAAAGGAGAATTCAAAAGTACAAGCACCGCCGCTGAACTCATGGATATCTATGCTATGTACGAGCGGGCTCTTTTATATGACTGGGCATTGTTTAAAGGTAAATTCTCACTGACTGAACGTTCTGACAAACTATTGCCTCATGTACTGGACACATTTGTAGAAGGAATTTAATATCAAAAAGGCGATGCTAACAGAAGATTTCGTATCTTCTCCTCTATTAGCATCGCCTTTTACTACACCAGACATTCATGAACATCTTCCTGTTCGATTCCGACATCTTTCATCACATCAAGAATCTGTTCCCTGTCTGTCAGGTCTGCACACCAGGAAAGTCCACAGCCCGCTGAAATTGCTCTCGGAACCGGAATCAGTCTTCCCGGCACACTTCTTTCCTTGCATATCTTTTCCATCGCCATTGCATCCGATGTTGTATGGAATGTTACAACAAGTTTCATTACTTTTTTTCTCATGTTTACTCAATCACCACTTCGTAGTAACCGTCTTTCTGCACAGATGTTGGCTTTTTACCTTTATCTTTGGCAAATTTCTCAACATTCATCATCTGATGCGGCTCTGTGACAAGAATTTTCACAGGTCCTGCTGCTCCTTTTAATGCCTCTGCTGTCAGCATCAAAGGTTCCGGGCAAGAAAGACCTCTTGCATCTACTTCTTTCATAATTTAATTCCTTCTTTCCTAGAATACTATGTATTTACACATATTTCAATCTTATTTTGCTTCTTCTCTCTTATTTGTAAATGCTATAATGAAGCAGATCACAATACAGATGATACATGCCACTTTTCCATTTACCGGTACCGCACCTGCTACCACTTCTTTCGTCTCTGGATTCAGAGCTGTTCCACTTGCTGCAAGTCCAAAATTATGGCAGATTGCAGATCCGACAAACATTCCGACAACCGTTACAGCCGAATCCGAAGAGCCCTGCCCTGCAAGGATCAGCTGACGAAGCGGACATCCACCTGCAAGAACTGCTGCAAATCCCACAGTGTACATTCCCAGGATATTCCACAAATGTTCCGAATGTGCGATGACTCCCGGTGTATTGAATCCTACCACGAAACGTCCTGTCGCAATATTGAATACCAGCATAACAACAAATAAACCTGCAATCACGCTGATCAGATCGAAGTTCTTCATCAGGATGATATCTCTAATACTACCCGCAAAACACATTCTTGACTTCTGTGCAAATGCACCGAATACAAGTCCGCCTACTAAAGATGCGATGATTGGTGCATGCATACTTCCCGGTCCTGCCTGGCTTGCTTTAAAAAGCGTTGTACATGTGGCAAGGATAAGAATTCCAACAACGACCGCCGGAAGCACTGCTCCACTTGACTTATTTGTAATATGTGCTCTTCCAAGGCTGAAACCATTCTTTAATGCAAACACTCCTGTTCCAACTCCAAGAATAAAGCCAACAAATGCAACCCATGCATTCAGATCACCTGCTGACATACGGATCACCATACGGAGCGGACATCCAAGGAATACCAGTGCACCGATCATAATGATTACACCAAGTACAAAACGAATCATCGGAGATGATCCTGCCGTTGAGCGATATTCTTTTGTTGCCACAGAAATGATAAATGCTCCCAGTACAAGTCCGATGATCTCAGGTCTTGCATACTGTACCACTTCCGCCTGATGCAGTCCCATTGCTCCTGCCGTATCGCGGATAAAGCATGCAATACAGAATGCCATGTTTGCCGGATTTCCAAGTGCTGCGAGGCATGCCGCTACAATACCACATACAACACCGGCCAGCGCCAGTTTTTTCTTTGAATCTGATAAATTCATTCGTATTTCCTCCTACACTCTCATTTTTGCATTTCCCCATAACTTATGCCTGACATACTTTTTTATGAATTTATATCATTTTTCATACATATTTACGGTTCTTCTGCCAGTTCGTGGATAGCTCTTACCGCTGCATCCACTTCTTCCTCCGTGTTGTAATGCGAGAAACTGAATCTCACAGCTCCCTGCTCTACCGTTCCGAGTGCTTTATGCATAAGCGGTGCACAATGTCCTCCTGATCTGGTAGAAATGTTATATTCCATAAGAAGCTCATCACTCACTTCTGAAGAATCATAATCACCGATGTTCAAAGTTACGATCGCACAGCGTTCTTTCTGACTGTAATCCCCATAAATCTTAACGCCCGGGATATCTTTTACCCCGTTATAAAATCTCCACATCAGTTCCTGCTCTTTTCTGCGGATATTGTCTATTCCTTCTTTTTTCAGATACCCAAGAGCCGCATGCAGTCCCGCAATGCCATGCCCATTCAATGTTCCTGCTTCCAAAGCTGTCGGCATCTGTACCGGATGTTCCTTACTGTATGTCTGGATCCCGCTTCCGCCTGTCTTCAGCGGTCTTAACTCTATTCCTTCTTTTACATATATTCCACCTGTTCCCTGTGGTGCAAGCAGTCCTTTATGTCCGGTAAAACACAGAATATCAATATTCATCTCCTGCACATTAATCGGGAAAACCCCTGCTGTCTGAGATGCGTCTACCACAAACATCAGTCCATGTGCATGCGCCATCTTCCCTATGACTGATACATCTACATAATTCCCTGTAAGATTCGATCCATTTGTACAAATGATCATCTTCGTATTTTCTTTTATCGAAGCTTCCATCTGACTAATGTCAGGCATTCCCTTCTCATCACACCTTATAATGGAAAGTTCTACTCCATTTTTCTCCATCTCATATAAAGGACGCAGCACCGAATTGTGTTCCAAAACAGTTGTGATCACATGATCTCCCGGATTCAGGCTTCCCTTTATTGCAATATTCAGACTCTCTGTCGAATTCGAAGTAAATGCAATCCGTCTTGCATCTTCTGCCCCAAACAATTCCGCCAGTCTGTCTCTTGTATCATAGATAACCCTGGATGCACTGAGTGCCGCCTCACTTGCACCGCGGCCGGCATTTCCCATTGAATTCATAGCGTTTACTACTGCATCGATCACTTCCTGTGGCTTATGCATTGTCGTCGCAGCATTATCCATATATATCATACTTGATTCCTCCTAATATCTTCCCCGCATATGATTCAAGTATTATTATAAAAACACCCCGTTTATACAATACTCATTTATTTCCGAACAAATTTGTACATTATTCATATGCTTTCAGTATAGTCCATTTTCCTCTTTTCGTCTAATTGAAACATTATATGAACCCACCGTATTAATAGATTTTTTCTATTATTACAGTGGGTTCATGTTATCAATCGTATTATCGCTTACTCTTCAATTCCGTATACTTCTTTTACTATCTTTACAAAGCGTTCGGTACTTTTTGACATCTGATAATTCTTATTATATACCAGGTTGATATCCCGTCCCCGATCTGCCTTTGGGATTGAGAATGCCAGAAGATCTCCATATTTCACTTCATCTTCTGCCGCAAGCCTGGATATCACAGAGATCCCCATTCCCTGTTTGACTGATTTTTTTATGGTTTCCTGATTCTCGATACTGGCGATAATCTTAAGCTTATCCAGATTGATTCCTGCCGCACGGAGCTGTTTTCCTGCTTCTTTTCTTGTACCGGAACCTTCCTCACGCATGATCAGATGTTCCCCGCCAATCCAGCTGATATCATCCGGCATATCTTCCAACAGCTTTTGATATTTCTCCGTATTCGGTGTGATCACAACCAGTTCATCTTTATAAAATGGGATATATTTACAGTGTTTCTTCTCCAGAACCGTACCGGTAAATCCGACATCTACCATATGATCAATAATCTGTGTAACCACCTGACTGCTGTCTGTCTCCAGAAGTTTAACCTGTTCTTTCGGATACCGTTCATTGAATTTCATCAGAATTTTCGGAAGAATATACTGTGCCGGAATCGTAGATGCTGCAATCGTGATCAGATGCTTGCTCTCTTCTTTTCCTGTTTCAAACCGTTCTTCTATTTTTTTCTGCAGATCGATCATCTGTCTCGCATAGCGGTACAGATCCTTTCCATCGTCCGATAATTTTACTTCTTTTGTGTTTCTTACAAAAAGCCTTGCATTCAGTTCTTTCTCCAGTGACGAAATATGTGCACTGATGGTCGGCTGTGTCAGGAACAGCTGCTTTGCTGCCTTTGAAAAACTGCCTCCCTCTGCTACCTGAACGAAAGCTTCTAATTGTTTCAGATTCATCAGTATGCCACCCTTTCGCTCTCTGCTCCTGTCTTCTTCGTTACCTTAATACTGTCCATGTATTCCAGGATCGGTTTTGCGCTCTTTCTGCTTGTCGCAAACATATCCCTCACCTGTGCGATCGTGATCAGGGGATCTTCTTTCAGATGTTCTCTGATCTTTTCTTTCGCAGTCTCCATATAAGAAGTCAGTGTATACATTTCATCATTTATTTTTACAATCTGCTTTTCTTCTAATAAGATATTCAGGATATCATCCATGATCTCCTGCGGCACATCTTTACATGTGATCTCGGAATATCTTGCAAAGTCAAACCCGGCCTTCTTAAATGTATCCAGCAAAAACTCCGATACCCTGTCATAGATCTTATCTTTTCTCACTTCATATCCCGGAGTGCTCAAAAATTCATCCACTCGCTTCAAACTTCCCTGTTCTTCCAGGAGCGTCAGGATTCTGTCATATACATTCGGTTTTACCTTTTTAAAATACGTCGTCTGTACCTGTGCTTTCTTGATTCCGTAGCGGTATGGATACTTCTCTTCGTATTCTGTCAGAGCTTTCAGCAAAATGTGTTCTGACTCTCTTGCCGAATCGCAGTGCCATACATATGTATCTTTCCTCATCGGAAATACATATACACTTCCCTGCCCTTCCAGTTCTTTTACATCCTGTTCTACCTCTTCGAGTGAAAGTGCCGTCAGTTTCGCAAGTTCAGAGACTGTGATCAGGGTATCTGCATGACTCTTCACATGCATTTCGATCACATCCGCAGATGACCCCTCTTCTTTCCGTTTCAGTTCTTCGATCACTTCCGGCTGGAATCTTCTCTTAATCTTCGGATTCGGCTCCAGAACGACGCCGCCGCCAATGGTTTCCATCGGAGAATAAAAACGTACGACAAATTTATCGCCACGTCTTACAGCAACTTCTTCCTCCATCCGGAGCTGTACATATCCGCTTTCCCCCGGTCCGATCTCTTCTTTGTCCAGAAGTACCGCACGGCACAGGACTTCACTGGTTCCTGTAAAGAAATGCAGCCGGGTGTGATTCGTAAGGATTCTCACGGATGAATCCAGCACATTTAACTTTACATCGAGAAGATCTGTATTCTTCATACTGTTCAGAGGTGCCAGCACACATCCCCTTTTAATCTCTTTTTTCTTTACATTTGAAAGATTGATCGCCACGCGCTGTCCGGCATAGCATTCTTTTTTATCTTCCCCGTGCACCTGGATGCTCCGGATCTTACATTCTGTTCCGACCGGGTACATCTGAAGCGTATCTTCTTTTGTAATCGTTCCAGACACCAGTGTTCCGGTGATGATCGTCCCGAATCCCGACAGGGAGAACACTCTGTCAATCGGCAGACGCGGAATGGTATGGATGTCTTTCTGCACAACTTCATCTCTGGTCTGATGCTCAATCTCTTTCACCAGGTCACCAAGCCCTTCACCCGTTGCTGCAGATACCTTTATCAGAGGTGCATGTTCCAGAAAAGTACCGGAAAGCTCCTCCCGCACATCTTCTTCCATCATCTCCAGCCATTCTTCATCCACAAGATCACATTTATTCAGCACAATGATACTCTTCTCAATTCCGAGAAGATTCAAAATATCCATGTGTTCTCTTGTCTGCGGCATGATTCCTTCATCCGCTGCAATTACCAGAAGTACCAGGTCCATTCCGACAACTCCGGCAACCATATTGTTGATAAATTTCTCATGTCCGGGTACATCGATGATCCCCGCACGGTCTCCGCCCGGCAGATCAAAATAGGTAAACCCCAGATCGATCGTAATTCCTCTGCGCTGTTCTTCTTCCCAGCGGTCTGTATTTCTTCCGGTCAGTGCTTTGATCAGTGTCGTCTTACCATGATCAATGTGTCCGGCCGTTCCGATAATAATATTCTTCATAGCCTTCTTTCACACCTACCGTTCTTCTTTTTCTTTCTGTCCAAGTAATTCCGTCAGTTCTGATGCGATCATCTTATAATCCTTGCGTTCGATCGTTCTGACATCCAGACAAATACTGTCATTGACTGTTCTTGGAATAATCGGGATCTCCAGATGCCGCATCTTTTCTTCCATCTCAGCTACACTCATACCATTTGGCTGGATGGATACGGCGCGGCTTTCCATCCTTTCAAGCGGAAGGGATCCTCCACCGATCTGTGATTCACAAGACACGACCTGTATCTTTGCATCCATTCCTGTACGGCGTAAGATTCTAGCAAAATATCCCGCTTCTTTTTCAATCTCATCAAGCGGCATTGCGATCATCCGCAGAACAGGAATATTCTGTACGGCTGTCTCTTCTGACAGATACTCCATCAGAACCATCTCCAGTGCCGCCGCCGTAAATTTATCAATACGGAGTGCACGGGTCAGCTGGTTCTTCTTCATCATATCAATATATTTCTTCTTACCAATGATAATTCCGGCCTGTGGACCGCCCAGCAGTTTGTCACCACTGAAACACACCACATCAGCACCATGTGCAATGGATTCCTGTACAGTAGGCTCATGCGTCAGTCCATATTTTTCCAAATTGATCAACACACCGCTTCCAAGATCTTCTACTACTGGAATCCCATGTTCCTTTGCAATCGGTACCAGTTCGTCAATTCCCACACTTTCTGTAAATCCGACAATCCGGTAATTGCTGGTGTGCACCTTCAGAAGTGCCTTTGTCTCTTCTGTAATTGCCTCTTCGTAATCTTCATAATGCGTCTTATTCGTCGTTCCGACTTCGACAAGATTTGCACCGCTCTGTTCCATTACATCCGGAATACGGAACTTTCCGCCGATCTCGATCAGTTCCCCTCTGGAAACAATCACTTCCCCGCCTTTTGCCAGGGAACTTAAGATCAAAAGCACGGAAGATGCATTATTATTGACCGCCATGGCAGCTTCTGCACCGGTTAACTTACACAGTAATTTTTCAAAATGTGAATACCGCTCTCCTCTTCTTCCTGCTTCCAGATTATATTCCAGGTTCGAATATCCACTGACGATCTCAGCTGCCCTCATCATATGCTCGAAGCTTATCGGGGCACGGCCAAGATTCGTATGCAGGATGGTTCCCGTTCCATTGATCACTTTCTTCATATTCGGTGTATGCATTGCAGATACGGCTTTTGCGATATTTTCATTCAGAAGAGCAATCTGCTGCTTTGCTTTTTCTTCCTCTTCGCACACTCCGATAAATGCACGGAGTTTTTCCATCTCACTGTGGATTGCTTCCATGACGCTTTCACGGCTGTATGTCTCAATCAATACTTTTATCCCTTCGTCTGCAAGAAGAATATCCACCTTCGGAATACTCCGATACAATAAATTCTTATTCATTATACTTCTCCATTCTGTCATTCTTTTCAAATATTAATTTTAGAATAACCGGATCAGCTTATCACTCTTTGGCGCAACTGTTCCGATTACGGAAACGGTTGTATCCAGTCCTGATGTTTTAAAATCTCTCATCATATTCTCATATTCTTTTGGTGATACACTGATGAGAAGTCCGCCGGAAGTCTGTGGATCACAAAGAAGATCTAAATATGTCTCATTCACCGATCCTACTTCCACCTTATCAATCGAATATCTCTTGTTCTTATAGGCACCTGCCGGAACCAGTCCCATCTTCGCATAATCATATGCATCCTGAAGATATGCAATGTCGGTAACGCTGAGTTCAAATGTCACATCACTTGCGGATGCCATCTCAACACAGTGTCCAAGCAGTCCAAAACCTGTAATATCCGTACATGCGGAAACATCATACTTCTCTACAACCTGCTTGCCTGTCTTATTCAAGGATGCCATAACCGTCTGTGCCTCGCGGATTGCCGATGGCGATGCCATCTCTGCTTTGATTGCAGTATTCACGATACCACTTCCGATCTGTTTTGTAAGAATCAATATATCGCCAGGTCTGCAGCCATAATTCTTAAAGATCTTATCCGGGTGAACAAATCCGGATACGCAGAGACCGTATTTTGGCTCATCATCCTGTACTGAATGACCGCCGACTAATACCGCACCTGCTTCTTTTACCTTATCTGCACCTCCCGCAAGAATATCGCCAAGGATCGCCGGATCCAGGCAGTTCGGGAAACCTACGATGTTCAATGCTACTGCCGGCTCTCCTCCCATCGCCCACACATCACTGAGCGAGTTGGCCGCGGCGATCTGTCCGAACATATATGGATCATCTACGATCGGAGTAAAGAAATCAACCGTCTGAATCATCGCAATATCATCTGTCACTTTGTAGATGGCAGCATCATCGGAAGTCTCGATTCCTACTATTAAATTGTCATCCTCAAATTTTGGCAGCTTACTCAGAACCTGAGCAAGGGTCTCCGGACCAATCTTGGCCGCTCAACCTGCGGTTTTGCTTAAACTCGTTAATTTTACATCTGATTTCATTCTTATTACTCCTCCTGTTTTTCATACCTTTTTCCCGAGACAATCCATTTATCTCTCTGACACGCCCGGATTTTTGTATTCATTATACATACATGATAGTATAAGAAAGCCGGAACTCCTGTATCTTTCTTCAGGAATCCGGCTTTTATCCAGATATGTAAGTAAATTTATGATGGTCTGACGATTCTTCCTGCTTTTGCCATTGTCTCCACAATGCTGTACATATTCGTAACTGTACCAACTGCAAGTTTGTCTTTCAGGCCATAGTAATCCAGACAGGTTCCACATGTCATGATCTCTACTCCCTGTGCTTCCAGTGATTTCAGATCTTCCAGAGAGTCCGAATCTTCTGTTGTCAAGGTTGCTCCTCCATTATAGAAAAGCATTGTCTTTGGCAGAGTATCAAGCTGTGTCACTGCAAAGATAAATCCTTTGATCAGTACTTTACCTAATTCATCATTTCCAGATCCCATACGGTCAGATGATACAACAACAACTGTATTGTCTCTTGCATCCGGTACGCATACTGCTTCTGCTTCGTCTGCTGCCGGTGCTCCTTCCATTTCAATCGTAACTTTAAACTCGGCATCCCCAAGCTTCTCAGAAGTAACTTTTCCTCCTGAACCTGATGCCATCTTTGTTACGTTCTGCACTGCGATCTCATTGTCAACCAGAACTTCAATTGTCTCCGGTCCGGTCAGTGCAGCTATTGCCTTTTTGGTCTTAATAACCGGGATTGGACAATTATCCCCCATAGCATTAACTGTAATCATAATGATTCCACCTTTCCATCACCATTCCCACAATCAATACATATAGAAATATTCTATCATTATTTATGGAAAAGGTAAATATATAAATTATATAAAAGCCTGAAAACGTCTATCCTTAAAATCCTATCTCCGGATAGCCATTCCCATACTCTTGTACCTCAAGTATATGGTATGATCCATCTTCATAATATGCCGGTTTCATACCACCTTTTTTCAGAGCTTTCATAAACTCTTCCATTGTCCTTATTTCTTCCGGGAACCAGGTCGCACAGACGCCGACTTTCTCCGGAACATGACAGTCACTGGATCCCATCGTACAAAGTCCAAGTTCCTGTGCATATCTTGCTGCCTTCTGGCACGCTGCTACAGAAGTACTTCCATTCAGGACTTCCAGACCGTCCAGACCTCTTACTGTCCTTAAGTTCTCTTCCAGACCTCTGTTATTATTCCGGAATGGATGTGCCGCAAAGCAGAAGCCTCCCTGACTCTTTACAAGATCTATAAACTCCTGGGCCAGAATCCTTTCATCCGGATATTCCTCAATTCCAAATGCGATGATGTCTCCCTGCAAAGAAAAAAACTCAATCCCGACAAAGATCGGAAATCCGGTTTTTTCCGCATATTCTTCCGCATATTCTTTCAGTCCCATATCATCATGGTCTGTGATGCAGATTGCGCCAAGACCTTTCTCCCTGGCAATTTCCACCATCTGTTCTAATTTTAAGAAACTGTCTTTTGAACAGGTCATTTCGTGCATATGTGTATCTATAAACATGTTTCCCGGCTCCTTTGATCTTCCTTTATATTACAAGCTTTTCTCTCACTCCTCATTATATAAATAACCGCTCCGGGTTTCAAATAGAGAATCTTAATATAACCATTCCCTTATAGATAAATTCTATATAAAAGGCCCAGATATTAATCCAGGCCCTGCAGAACCCGTTGATCCTGCCTGTTCGTCTCTTTTGTCTTTGTACTTACATTTAACTCTTCCTGTTTCTCCAGACATTCTTTGATTGCTTCATTCAAAGACAGCATCTTTTCATCCAGCGTTGATACCATCTCTGCACATTCTCTCAGATCCCTGCTGATATACTCCGGAGCATCTCCTTCGAATTTATAATAGATCTTATGTTCCAGACTTGCCCAGAAATCCATCGCGATCGTACGGATCTGAATCTCTACCTTGGTATCTACAACGCTGTCAGAAAGAAATATCGGTACAGATACCAGCATATGATAGCTCTTATATCCACTTTCTTTTGGATTCTTAATATAGTCTTTGATCGACAATACTTTCAGATCACTCTGATTGCCGATCATCTCTGCCAGCCGGTAAATATCCGACGTAAAGGAACAGATCAGGCGTACCCCTGCAATATCATTGATATATTTTACCATGTTCTCAATTGATATCTCGTAACCATACCTGCGTAACTTCTTTACAATACTTTCCGGTGTCTTAATTCTTGTCTTGATATGTTCGATCGGATTGTATTTATGCACATGTTGAAATTCATCATTCAGTATCTCCAGCTTTGTCCCCACTTCTTTCAACGCTGAATTATACAGGAACATGATCGTCTTCCAACTGTCGACATCCTCATAGTTCTTCATCGTATTTTCCATATAAATGTTCTCTCTCCTCTCTTAACGAAGAGTTAAACCAGCACTGTTAATATTATACCATAAGTACTGCTAATATGTCTTATTTTTCACATTTATTTTAGAAAGATTATACATATGTAAAACAAAAAGAAGCTATCCTCAGACAGCCTCTCTCCATTCATTTTTTAAAATTCAATTCCTTCCCTCGCCTGCACCTTACGGTCATACGGATGCTTTACCTTCATCATCATCGTCGCATAATCTGCCAGATCCAGAAGGTCCTGCGATACCTCATGCCCTGTCATAATAATCTCCAGTCCGCGCGGCTTATGTTCCAGAAAACTTCTGATCTTCTCTTCACTTAAGACATTCAGATGGATCGCACACAGCGATTCATCCAACACTAGCACATCAAAATTCGTACAGAACTTTACGATCTCATCCAACGCTTTATTATTATAATGGCGGAGTTCCGCTTTCTCATCTCCGTTCATCCGGCTTACAAACTTTACCTGATCACGCCCCGGAAGGCAAGTGATCCCGGGTACAGATTCCAGAATCTTTCTCTCATTTGAAGAATTATCTTTCAGGAACTGAAAGAAGAGCACCTGAAGTCCGGCTCCGGCGGCTCTGACTGCCTGTCCGACTGCTGCTGTTGTCTTTCCCTTGCCATCTCCGTAATACATATGAATTCTTCCAGTGCCCATCATAACTTTCTACCTGCTTTCTCCTAAATATCTCTGTAAAATCTGAACTCACATTCATTCTACAGGACATTATAATCGTTTACACCGAAAATGTAAATACAGGTAGTTTCTCTAAAATTCCAGTTTCATATCTCCGGTCTTAATCCAGTCTTTCTTTCTCATGAATTCCGAAATACCAAGTGTCACGACTGCCGGAAGTACGATCTGGATCAGTAATATTTTGATCAGAACCATCTGTGCGGACTCTGTCTGGATCATCGTCTGCCACGTCATGATCTGTCCCACCAGACCTGCTGTCCCCATACCGGAACCGGTCGCATTATTCGTCATATGAAGCACCATTGTTCCTACCGGTCCGAGAATTGCGCTCGATATAATTGCCGGAAGCCAGATTACCGGTTTCTTCACAATATTCGGAACCTGTAACATGGAAGTGCCGATCCCCTGTGCCAGAAGTCCCCCGACTTTGTTCTCACGGTAACTTGCCACGGCAAATCCTACCATATTACAGCAGCATCCTACTGTTGCGGCTCCTGCTGCCAGACCGGACAGATTCAGGATCACACCAAGTGCTGCCGAACTAATTGGCAGTGTCAGGATCATTCCCATCAGTACCGATACAATAATCCCCATTAAAAACGGCTGCTGCTCTGTTCCCCAATTGATCAGTGAACCAAGCCAGCTCATGAATCCCGAGATTGGAGGTCCGATCAGGAATCCCACCAGACATCCACTTCCGATCGTCACGACCGGAGTCACCAGAATATCCACCTTCGTCTTACCGGATACCATATGTCCGAAGAAGATTCCCACATAGGCAGCAATGAACGCTCCCAGCGGCTCTCCCGGTCCGGCAAATACCATAGCTCCGTCTACGAATACCTTTCCGGCCAGGATACTGCTTGCAAATGCACCTGCCATTCCGGCCGTTGCTGCCGACACCACTACCAACGGTGCTTCCTTAAACTTATAGGCTACTGCCACACCAATACCGGCTCCGGTAAGGGCTGCTGCAAGCTTGCCTGCAATGAAGATCATCTCTCCGATATTTCCGCCCATAAATGTTCCGATCTGCTGGATGATCGTGCCGATGATCAGTGTTGCGAACAGACCGTGCGCCATGGCGCTTAAGCCTTCGATGAAGATGCGGTCTAATACTTTCTTTACTTTTTCCATATAACGTTCTCCTCGTCCTTCCATATCTGCTATTTTTTGTCGATCAGTGCTGATTTACAGATATTTTGTTTGCATTTACATGTGTCTTGTCACATGTCACGAGTGTATCATACAGCTACAGGAAAAACAAGAATTGTTTTGTTTCTGTCAAAAATTAATCTTATCCGGATGTGAACCAGAGTTCCCGAAGTTCTCTATTTTGTCTATCTGTTCCATATCCTCCGGTAATAATGAAAAATCAAAGACTTCTGAATTTTCTTTTATCCGGGATGGTGTTACCGATTTCGATAATGGCAGCACCTGATGCTGCAGACACCAGCGAATACATATTTGTGCAATTGTTTTTCCGTATTTCTGTGCAATCTGCTGTAAATTTGGATGATTTAATACCCGTCCGTTTCCCAGCGGACTCCATGCTTCTACCTGTATCATATTCTCTTTACAATATTTTACAGTTTCATTCTGTATCCATCCCGGATGAAATTCAATTTGATCAACCATTGGAATGATTTCTGTCTCCATCAGAGCCTTCAGATGATGCGGCATAAAATTAGATACTCCGATTGCTCTTATCCTGCCCTCTTTATAAAGCTCCATCATTGCTTTCCATGTAGAAATATTTATCTCTTCCCAGTTTTCAAACTGATTCACAGAAGCCGGCCAGTGTATCAGATACAAATCCAGGTAATCCGTTCCCAGGTCCTGACATGTTTTTTCAAAAGCATGAAGTGTCTTTTCATAACCACGTTCCGTATTCCATACTTTGCTTGTGACAAACAACTGCTCCCTTGAAATTCCACTTTCCCGGATTCCCTCTCCTACACTGGTTTCATTTCCATATGCCGCCGCTGTATCAATATGCCTATATCCCAGTTCAATTGCAGTTTTTACACTTACGGAAGCAGTCTCTCCATCCGGTGTCTTCCATGTTCCATATCCGATACACGGAATTTCTACTTTATTTCTCAACTGAAATGTATCCGTTAAACTTTTCATTGTATCTCTTCCTCCTCATCTAATGTTTTCTGATTGTCTGACACATACATTATTATACTATTGCCTTACTGTTTTTTCCATGCAATCCCGTCTTTACTTTATTTTTGATTCCCTGTATACTTGGAATATCAAATTGTAATATTCTTTAGATTTTCAATCTGAAAATCCAAATATACACACGAACAGGAGGACTTCATATGTTCCGTTTATGGGGAAAAGAATTTAAAGACAATCATATGCTGCGCGACACCGTAATCTGCGATGAGACGGATGAGACCAGAACGCATAAGATATTCAATGCTCTGGACTCGATCTGTTATGAGTTCGACCTCAGCAAACCGATCTGGCTGGATCATAATATTGATGAATTCAAAAGACATGACAAGACAAGATTCTATCAGGATAACTTTGTGGATTCCATTGATTTTGACTATCTGGAGATTCATATTATTGAAGAATAAACTATGCATAAATAATAAAAAAGAAGTCAGGCGGCCACCGTTTACTGAGGGCTTACCTGACTTCTTTCTTATGTTTTATTCATTCCTGATCGCCGCAAGCGGGCTCAGCTTCATTGCCCGTTTCGCCGGGAAATATCCGGCCAGCACTCCGACCAGCACTGCAAATACCATGGACATCAGCACAAGCCACCACGGAATATAAGATATTGTGCTGTCTGTTCCCATCGACATAGCACCGCTGCTTCCAACAATTATATTAATGGCTGCTGACATTACGAAGCTTAGAATATTTCCGGCAATTCCTCCGAGAAGACCTATAAACGCTGCTTCCAGCAGGAACATTTCCCGGATATTCCTAAGACTGCATCCAAGTACCTTCATCACACCGATTTCCTTTGTCCGTTCATAAATGGACATCATCATCGTATTTGCAATTCCGATTGCAGCTACCAGTAATGACACCGCACCAATACCTCCGAGCACCGCCTGTACAATCGCGAACTGACTCTTCATACTGTCCAGATATTCCGCATTGGTCTCAACATTATATCCCATATTACGGATTACATCAGCGACCTCATTCACGTGATCTATATCGTCTGCTTTCACTTTTAATGACGTATAATAGAAGCCTTTTAACGCCTTTCCAGCTTTGGTCTTCGGCTGTCCCGGAATGACTTTGCCTGCATATTCTTTCCGCAATAACTGCTTTAAAGTCTCCAGGTCACAAAATACACTGTCATAATTATTGGAATAGTCATCCAGGCCGCCATTTATCACACCGCTTGCCCTTACTACATATTTTTGGACAGGTTTTGTCTGTCCGGTTCCGGAATCTGACTGGCTCCCTGCACCTGCTGTTCTGTCTGCACTGTCTCCAAAGGCTGCGCTGCTGTCACTATTGTAATTCTCTGTATCCGTGATCATGAAAAGAGAATCTTTCATCAGATTGATATTCGGGACTTTCCCGGTATCATAATATCCGTTGCCGCTTCCTGTTTCATAAAAATCAGTGATCACGCCATTTCCGAATATCAGCTCCAGATGTCCTGTTCCGGTCTTTGGAAGCGTTCCATCTCCAAGATCCATATTTAGGGATTTCAGGCCTTCCGGTGTCATTCCTTGCAACTGGACATACGCCATATAGGAGCCTTTCAGCAGGATCACCGAAGTCTCATAGATTGGTGCAGCTAATTTCACATGATCCATTTTACTGATCTTTTCAACCAACTGGTCATCTATCCTTTTTTCTGTCTCCTGTCCTGATCCCATACTTTCTGTCGTCATACCGTCACTGTTGTCCGATCCGGTCACAGTGATACTGGTCAGACCTCCCGACTGTTCCACTTCCTTATAAAGGGACTGCTGCATACCAAGTCCGAGTGAGATCATCACTACAATCGAAGCTGTACCGATCAACACACCAAGGACCGTCAGAAATGTACGGAGTTTCCTTCTCCGCAGACTATTGATGCTCATCCTCAGAAGATCGTTCCAGTTCATCCAATAACTCCTCCTCTTCAATCTCTGCCAGCTGTTTCTTTTTGCGCTTCTTAAGTATTACGACTGCTGCCACCACTACAATGACCACTGCTGCGATTACAACCGGAATTACAGGAAAACTTTTCTGTGTCTCCTCCGGCATATCGGAAGCTGCCGCCTCATCATCCTCCACTTTTTCTGTCACTTCCAGATTCAGATCCTTCGTGGTTGTTGAAATGTTTCCCGATTCATCTTCATAACTAAGTGTCATCGTTACCTTCGCCGGACCATCCGATATTTTCTTTCCTTCCAGCATGGCATCAATCGAACCGGTTGCACCGGATTCTATATTTCCGATAAATACTTCCGACTTTTTGATATTCTTTCCTTCAAATGTAGCTTTTACATTATAGAGTTTGATCCGTCCCAGATTATAAAGACTACACATCACATTTGCTTCTTCACCGACAGCAACGCTCTGCGGACTGATCTCAAAATCGCTGATTTCAAATCTTGCATCCTGCTTCACCGGAATAGAGATACTTGACGATCCTTCTACCTGCGTAGCATTCGGATCTTCATATTTCATGGAAAGTTCCATGCTGTATGGCTTCTGAAGAAGATCTGATTTTGCATTCAGTTCGATACTGATATCGGCTGTTCCATTCGGGGCAATGCTGTCCAGATAGATGGAGCTTGCACCGGATGATGGAAGGAATGCCGGTGATGTCGTCTGTTCATCGCTGCCTTCTGTCGGTGCTGAAAGATCGAACAGCATATTGCTGACTTTCATCCTGGATGTATTTTTCAGATGGATCGTTAACTTGAAATTACTGCCCGCACGGACTTCTGCCGGATCGGTTGTAAATCCGGTTACGATCACACGCGGAACAGAACCATTTCCCGAAGCTGCACCTCCATCCGTACTTCCACCGGCTCCTCCGCTGTAAGCTGCTTCTCCGTTACTGTAACCGCCGGCATCCGGTATCTGGTAAGATGTGTCAGAACCACTGCCTGCTCCATTGCCTTTTCCTGTATCCTTGCCGTCATCTGTATCTTTGTTGTCTTTATTATCCTGTGTGTCTTTCTGTACCGGCTTTGCTGTGGTATTCACATAGAACTGCTTTTCTGCTTCTTCCTGTCCGTCTGCCGTAACCTTGAACTTTAAAGTATAGCGTGAAGTCTGAACATCTTCTCTCTGAGTAAAATCAAACGCCACATCTTTTGATTTTCCGTTTTCCAGGGTTCCAATGTTCTGCTGGTAACTCTGCATCTCTGTTTTGAATGGCCATACATCATTGTCATCTCCAAGATCCGGTGTTACCGTTACATTATTCATCGGATTCCCCGAATGATTCGTTACAGTAAATGTCCATGTCTTCTTTTCTCCCGCTTTATACGTCAGCACCTTATTGTCTTTTGACTCGATCGTAATTCCTGTTGCAGCCTGTACCATCTGCGGATGCAGCATAGTTGTCATCATGATCACTGCCAGAAAGGCAACAATGATTCTTTTCAAGCAATTATTTCCTGTCTCTTTCTGTATTCGTTTCTGCATGTCTTCCTCCCTCTTCTTTTCCTTTTTTCCATCGGTTATCTTCTATCTTAATGATCCTGCCGTCCCGGATATGAAATACCCTGTCCGCATAAGTTGCCAGATGATCATCATGTGTGACCATGACCAGTGTCTTCTTCTGCTCTCTGACCACCCGCTGCATCAGTTCCATGACTTCTTCCGATGTATGGGAATCCAAATTTCCTGTCGGCTCATCGGCAAATATAATATCCGGATCTACTACCAGTGCCCTGGCAACTCCCACTCTCTGCTGCTGTCCGCCCGACATCTGGTTCGGCAGATGCTTCTTATGCTTTCCAAGTTTTACCAGATCTAACATCTCATTGGCTCTTCGTACTCTTACATCTCTTGGAACGCCGCGGAAGCTAAGCGGCAATGCTACATTTTCCACCGCATTCAACGTTCCCATCAGATGAAATGACTGAAAGATGAATCCCACATGATCCCGCCGGAATGTCACCAATTGTTCTTCATTTAACTTTTCAATATGCCTTCCCGCAATGATGACCTCTCCCTTTGTCGGTTTTTCCAGCCCCGCCAGCATATTCAGAAGTGTAGATTTACCGGAACCGGATGTTCCGACAATTGCACAAAACTCTCCTTCATATATCTCAAAATCCACACCATCCAGTGCGCGTACAAACTCATCACCAACACGGTACAGCTTGTATAGATTCCTGACTTCAATTACTTTCCTCATACTCCTCCTCTCTGTCGTTTTTCAGACTTTTCACAATATGGATTCATTTTACTATAAAAATATAAAGACTTCCTCTTATAAATTATGAAGATTTTCTTAATACCTCCGACTGTTCAGATAATATTTCTCATTTATGCCGTTTAAATTCCTGCGCCATATCACACGTATTATATTTTATACAATTTTCGCTAAGATTTTCCGTGCATATTATTTCAGAAGTGGTATAATTGGTAGGACAATTTCACCAAAGTAAAGTGGATATCTTATGATTCACAAGATATAGGGAGGAACACATGAAGTTTGTAAGACAATTTATGATCATCCTGGCGATCTCATTCGTCGGAGAACTGTTGCACGCATTACTGCCGCTCCCGGTTCCGGCCAGCATCTACGGCCTCGTTCTTATGCTGATCGGTTTACAGACCGGTATACTTCCACTCAATGCAGTAAATGAAGCCGGAGGATTTCTGATTGAAATCATGCCAATGCTCTTTATCCCTGCCGGAGTCGGACTTATGGTTTCCTGGGGTGCTTTAAAGCCAGTCATCATTCCGATCAGTATTATTATCGTCGTTACAACCATCCTTGTTATGGCCGTAAGCGGACGTATTGCACAGTTTATCTTAAAGAAAGAGGACAAAAAACATGAGTAAATTATTACAGGATTCAGCTTTTTTCTGTCTGGCAATCAGCCTGATCGGATATGAGATTGGTATCATTCTCAGACAAAAGACAAAGCTTGCGCTCTGCAATCCACTGCTGATCTCAATTGTATTTGTGATTATTATTTTGAAAGTTACCAATATTAAATATGAAATATATGAAGATGGTTCTTCGTTACTCAGCTATCTGCTGACACCTTCTACCGTCTGCCTTGCAATTCCGCTGCATCAGCAGATGGGACTGTTGAAAAAGAATATGAAAGCTATCCTTGCCGGTATTCTCTCCGGTGTATTCACCAGTCTGGCCGGTGTATGGGTCTTCTCGATGTTATTCCATCTGAATAAGAAGATCTATGCAACCCTGCTTCCGAAGTCTATCACGACAGCGATCGGAATGGGAATCTCTGAGGAGCTTGGTGGAATCGTTACGATCACCGTTGCAGCTATCATCATTACCGGAATCATCGGAAATATGTTCGGTGATGTGATCTGCCGGCTGTGCGGGATCAGGCATCCGATCGCCACAGGTCTCGCCATCGGAACGGCTTCCCATGCCATGGGAACGGCCAAAGCTATGGAGCTTGGAGAGATTGAAGGTGCTATGAGCAGTCTTTCTATCGCTGTTTCGGGACTTATGACGGTTATCGGTGCAACGATCTTCTATCAGTTATATTAATGTATTATGAATCAGATAAATGGAGGTTAACAATTATGGAAAAAACAATTATCTGTATCGGACGTGAATATGGAAGTGGCGGACATGCCATCGGAAAGATTCTTGCAAAACGTACCGGGTATGAATTCTATGATAAAGAACGTTTCATTGCAATTGCAAAAGAACGTGGATTTGAGGGGGAAGTTGAAGAATATCTGGAAGAACAGCCGATGAACAGTCTGCTGTATTCTATCGCTATGAACTACTCCAGACCTAAGAAGAAGCCATTTCCTTTTGAACTCGTAGAAGAACTGGCCGCCGAGAAGCCGTGCATCATCATTGGCCGCTGCGCCGGATACCTTACACGTGAACAGGACAATGCCTTCAGTGTATTCATTCATGCAGATATGGACAAGCGGATTGCTGCAGTCATGGCCCGTGACCACATCAATTCCCGCTTAAAAGCCAAACGTAAGATTGAAGAAATTGATGAAAAACGCAGTACTTTCCGCAAGGAATTCACCGGTGAAGAATGGGGACAGTCCAAATACTACAACCTGTCCATTGACACCACTCATCTGAGTTATCAGCAGGCTGCAGATCTGATTCTTTATTACAAAAAACTTGCAGAAGAGGCTCAGAAATAAAAGAATCTGCCTTTAGAAATCTGCCTTTATGAATCATTCTTTTTGTGATAAGATGAGAATACCGACTGAACAACAAGGGAGGATTTCTTATGATCAAGGTTATCGGTCTCAATACAAAAGTATTAAAAAAAGAACCTTTCTCCGGTTCTCATCATGGCATGCGCTTCTTCATGCGTGCAGAAAATGACATTCTGCACGTATGGGTGTATCCGGAACCATGGTGCTTCGAACAGACTTCTGATGATGTAAAGACTTTGAAAGATTTTCCATTCACCGGAGAAGGACTGGATGAATCACTGGAATGGATCTCTCAGGAATTTGAAGAGCGCAAAGATTACTGGATGCAGATGGAGAAAGATAAGATGAAAATGATACTATAAATCACTGACCGCTGCAAATATATATTTCAGATATTTCCGTTCTTCGTTTGGGTCGATCACATTGACAATACTGAGAATGTAAATATCTGAACTCCATTTTTTCTTCTCTTTCTGCAGTAATTCCATCATCTTTCTGTAAGTTCTGCTGATATCTCCGTCACTTTCCCGCGATACAGCCACAAGATATTCCCCCGGCTTCATCTCTGTATATACTTTCTGCTTTTTATCCGCAAAACTAAACACATTTTTATACGAATATATTCCCTTCATAAATGCTTCTTTCCCAATTGCGGATCCCATTGGAAATGCCTGGACATCCGGAATCTCACAATATTTCAGATGTCTGCGTATATCTTCTGCTATCTCCCCGGACGAAGTCGCCGGTGACGACCGGACTTCTGTCAGCATCAGATATAAAGAATGTTCCACTTTTCTGATCACCGGTTTCCCTACATCTGCGATCCGGATCTGATCCAGAATCTTCCTCGTTCCGGCAATCGTGTGGATCTTCCGGTCCAGTTCTCTTCTCATCATGAGCAGTCTGTCATACTGTTGATCCACAAAAGCGTCAAATCTTACCTCTTCCCCGCCCAACAGGTATTCTTTAATATCTCCCACCGAACAGTCCAGTTCACGGAATGTTCGGATAAAATAATAGGAGCTGATCTGTGCATAACTATAATAATGATATCCGTTGACCGGATTCTTCTTCGGCACCAGAATTCCCTGGCGCTCATAATAGCGGAGTGTATCTCTGGTGGTCTGGCACATCTTTGCAAATTCACCTGCAGTGATGCAGTATTCGTCTTTTTTCTGCATATCTTTCACTCTCTTTCTTGACATGGGTGTTACCCCCAGTTTTATTCTAGCACAGGATTTTGCAGTATGACACTGTATTTTTCCAATTCTTTTGAACACACAATTTTTTATATTATATGGAGGTTTCTCATGAATACTTTTAAGAAAATATACTGTCGCATTTTTCAGACTTGTTTTAAAATTGCTCTTCCGTTTCTTCCTTACCGGGAACCGGAATTAATCGATGGATTCAAAAATGTCCCTGCCGTACTGAAAAAACATCACATTTCCCACATCCTGCTCGTCACAGATCCGGGTGTCTACAAGCTTGGACTTACAAAACCTTTAGAAAAACAGCTTTCAAAATCTCAGATTTCATGTACAATATATAAAGATACAGTTGCAAATCCAACTTCTGCCAACGTAGAAGATGCGAAGGATCTTTATCTTGACCATGAATGTCAGGCACTTCTTGCATTCGGCGGCGGTTCTTCCATGGACTGTGCAAAAGCAGTCGGTGCAAGACTTGCCCGCCCGCATAAGTCTCTTTCTAAGATGGAAGGCATCTTAAAGATCTGGCACAGACTTCCGCTCCTGATTGCAGTTCCGACAACTGCCGGAACCGGAAGTGAGACCACTCTTGCAGCTGTGATCACCGATGCCGATACGCATCACAAATATGCAATCAACGATTTTAATCTGATTCCAGACTATGCGGTACTGGAGCCATCCGTCACTTACGGACTTCCGCCACAGCTTACGGCAACTACCGGTATGGACGCACTGACCCATGCCATTGAAGCTTATATCGGACGCTCTACTACCAGACAGACACGCAGCGCAGCTGTCGAAGCCATCCAACTGATCTTCGACAATCTGCAAAACGCTTATAATAATGGAAATGACAAAACTGCAAGACATCATATGCTCCGTGCCTCTTATCTTGCCGGAACTGCCTTTACAAAAAGTTATGTCGGATATGTGCATGCCGTAGCCCACAGTCTCGGTGGATGTTACGGAATTCCTCATGGACTTGCCAATTCTGTACTCCTTCCGGTCATACTGGAAGCGTATGGAACTGCCGCACACAAAAAGCTGGCCAGACTTGCGCGTCTTACCGGCATCTCTGATTCGGACCTTGACGCAGTTGCTGCCGGAGAATTCATCCGGCATATCCGAAGCATGAATCTTTCTATGAACATCCCGGAGACACTGGATGGTATCCGTAACGAGGATATTCCGAAGCTGGCCTGCTATGCAGATAAAGAAGCGAACCCGCTCTATCCGGTACCTGTTTTATGGGGACCTTCAAAACTGGAACAGATGTATCATCTTGTACAGGAGGTAAATGAAAATGACAGAAACAGAAATTCAGAACATCCTGGAAAAGCAGCATAAATTTTTCCAGACAGGCCAGACTCTGCCTGTAGCTTATCGAATAGAACAACTTCAGAAATTAAAAGATTCTATCACCCGCCACGAACCGGATCTGAATCTTGCCTTAAAAGCCGACCTTGGAAAAAGCGAGACGGAAAGTTATATGTGTGAGATAGGACTCACACTTTCAGAACTTAGCTGGATGCTGAAGCACATAAAAAAACTGACAAAAGAAACGGTCGTTCCGACACCGCTGGCACAGTTTGCAGCCAAAAGCTTCCGCTCTCCTTCCCCATACGGAAATGTTTTCATTATGAGTCCATGGAATTATCCGGTCCTGCTGACACTGGAACCACTGATCGATGCACTGGCCGCCGGCAATACCGCTGTTGTTAAGCCAAGTGCTTATGCACCATCTACCAGCCGTGTGATGCAGGAGATCATCGAAGAATGCTTTGCAGATGAATATGTCTCTGTCGTGACCGGCGGGCGCGCCGAGAACCAGGCGCTTTTAAACCAGCGTTTTGATAAGATCTTCTTCACTGGCGGAAAGACGGTCGGACGTGAAGTCTTAAGACACGCCGCCGAATATTTAACACCGGTAACTTTGGAACTTGGCGGTAAAAGTCCATGTATTGTAGACTCTACGGCCAAAATTTCTCTTGCCGCAAGACGTATTGTCTTTGGTAAATACTTAAACTGCGGACAGACCTGTGTCGCACCGGATTATATTCTCTGTGATAAAGCGATCCGTGACCAGTTGACCGATGCGATCAAATCCGAGATCCGCCGTCAGTTCGGCAAACATCCATTGGAGAATCCTAATTATGGTAAGATCATCAACCGGAAACATTTCCAGCGTCTGCAGGGGCTGATTGATTCTTCCAAAGTAGTGATCGGCGGACAATCGGATGCCAAGATTTTACGCATTGCACCTACTGTGATGAAGAATGTTACATGGGAGGATGCTGTCATGGGCGAGGAAATCTTCGGACCAATCCTTCCGATCCTGACTTACGAATCACTGGATGATGCCATTCAGACCGTGGAATCACATCCGCATCCGCTGGCACTGTATTTTTTCAGTGAAGATAAAGCGGCACAGAAGAAAGTCCTTGACCGCTGTCACTTCGGTGGTGGCTGTATCAACGATACCATCATTCATCTTGCTACCAGTGCCATGCCGTTCGGCGGTGTCGGTGAAAGCGGAATGGGTGGATATCACGGGAAAGCCGGATTCGATGAGTTTACACATTACAGGAGTATTGTGGATAAAAAGACCTGGATGGATCTTCCGGTGCGGTATCAAAGGTATAATAAGTTTAAGAGGAAGATGTTGCGGATGTTTTTAAAATAATTTGGGATTCAATTTATTAACGGGGAAGCGGCCTCTCAGTCCTTGAAGGAAACAATAGATAAGGCTTCTTGTTCAGGTTCCATACCATAAGAAAC